>JABEUK010000042.1 GCA_013044425.1 Thermoplasmata archaeon
CGACTAGATCGAAGCCCGATCGGCCACCGAGCTCCAACATTTTCCGAACGGCCCCGGGGGTCCCCCCGGGGCCGGACTTTTCTCGAACGGTTACGCCCTGGCCTTCGTGCGCCGGGACCTGCGCCTTCGATCCCGGGCGTCCAGCGAGGCGAGCAACTGGCCCGCGGCCCGTAGGGCTTGCGAGCGGTGCGATCGTTCGTTCTTCTCGGCGGCCGGGATCTGCGCGAACGTGCGGGTGCCGCCTTCGGGGATGAAGATCGGGTCGTAGCCGAAGCCGTTCTTCCCCGCCGCGCGAGGCGCGATCGTCCCTCGGACCTCGCCGGGGAACAACCAGATCCGCCGGCCCCGTCGCAATCCCGCCACCGCCCGGAAGCTCGCGGCACGGGGGCGGCGCTTCAGCAGCTCGAAGAGCGGCCCGAATCCCCAGATGTCGAGGATGTGGGCCGAGTAGACCCCCGGAAAGCCGTTGAGGCTCGGGATGAACAGGCCGGAATCTTCGACCAGGACCCAGCCGGTCACGTCCCGGACCGCGTTCAACTTGGAACGCACGACCTCCTCGATCTTTGCCGTTTGGGGTTCGGGGAGGGTGCGACGCTTCCAGCGCACCCGGAGGCCGAAGGGGCGGAGGAGCTCCCGGACCTCGCGATACTTACCCGCGTTGGTGCTCACGAAGGTGACGGTGGTCACCACGGATCACCACGGATAGGAATCGTAGGCGATGACCTCGTCCGGGCTCTTGCGGCCCTCGACATCGGGGAGCGGGGAGGCGCGGTGCCCGTTGTTCTCGGCGGGGAACCCGATAGGGATGATCGCGATCGGATGGATCCCCTCGGGGACCTTGAGCACATTTCGCACCTTCTCCGTGTTGAAGTCGATCAGCCAGTTCGTTCCGAGCCCTTCGGAGGTCGCGGCGAGACGGAGCGTGTGGATCGCCACCGCGACGTCGAGCGGATAGGCCGAGATGAATCCCCCGATCGTGACGGCGACATCCTCCTCGACGGAGAACGCAACGATGACCGCCGGCGCCTCTCCGACGATCTTGCCCCGGACGCATGCCTGGGCGAGGAGGCGCTTCTGCTCATCGTCGCGGACGACGACGAACCGCCAGGGTTGCAGGTTGTGTTGGGACGGAGCGAGGCGAGCGGCCGAGAGGACCGTCTTCAGGAGCTCGGGCGGGACCGGCCGAGACTGGTACTGGGTGCAGGGTCGGTACGACCGGATCGCGTCGATGACGTCCATGGATTCAATCGGCGAAAAGTTCAGAATCCCAGCGCGAACTGGGACGGCCCCGGTCTTGATAGACGTGCCATTCTACCTATCCTACCTCTCGAGGGTATTAATAGCGTTTGCGAGCGAGCGGTGACGCTTCTCGAGCGCGGACGGGCGGTATCGAGAGCCGTGCTCATCGGGGCCGCGGTGATCGCGGGGGCTCCGACGTGGAGCGATCAAGCCCGACCCGAAGGACGAAGGCGTCGGCCGTCCTCAGTTGGCGGCCCCATCGAACGGGGAGCTTTGCAAGTCGATCGGTCCGCTACGGACGACGGGACCGCGCCACGAGCGACGATCGCATCGATAGGCCCAGCGCGCGCAGCGCGGGGGCATACGTCAGCGTGAGGAGCCTGCCGGTGCCGGGCGGGAATCCCATCTCCTGACGCAATACGGTGCGAGGAGGGCCGGCAAGCTCCGCGGGTGCCCGATCCAGAGGATTCGTGAACGGCCTAGTCCGACGGGTAGATCGTAGCGGGATCGGGGACCTCCGGTCCGAAGTCGGTTCGATCAAGTCCACACTCCGTGCACTCGACCACCGAGTACAGTCGTTCGGAACTCTGGTGGCGAGTATCCGGCGCTGCGAACACCGAACGCCATCGATCCCGGTCGCATAGGGGCATAGCGCTCTACGCTCCGGAGCCGAATTGGGCGCTCCTCTGCCCACCGGAAGGTTCCGTCGGTTCCACGGCGAGTTCGAGGGAGTGGGGCGCCCGCGCAACGGTACCTTTCGGGCCGCCCGAGTTAAGCGTCTTTCGGAATCCTTCCCCGAGAAAATGGCAGCCGACGGGACGCCACCCGACTTTGAACAGCCCGAAAACAGGGGAGGTTCACCACCCGATGGCTGAACAGTACCTTTCGGGCCCAACGATTAAATATGGCTGACAGGGCTCCCTAACGGCTGCTGACAACTGTCTGACAAACAGCCACGCAACAGCAACGGTGGAAGGTTCCGGGAGCCAGTGAGCAGTCGATGCATCTCAAGAAGCTGAAACTGAGGAACTTCAAGTCATTCGCCGGCGCGGTAGAGATCCCATTCGAGCCGGGCTACACGGGCGTTGCGGGTCCGAACGGGATGGGCAAGTCCAACATCTCCGATGGGATTCTGTTCGTTCTCGGGCCGAAGAGTTCGAAGGCCCTTCGTGCCGATCGATTGACGCACCTCTTCTTCAACGGTGGAGCCTCGAAAAAGCCCGCCACGGAGTGCGAGGTCTCGCTGGTGTTCGACAACGCCGATCGTCTCCTACCGGTAGAGTCGGACGAAGTGGAGATCACGCGATACGTCAAGCTCGCTCCGAGCGATCCCGACGGATACTATTCCTACTTCTACGTCAACGGCAAGCGAACCACGCAAACGGACATCGACAGCATCCTCTCCCACGCGGGGCTCTCGGGCGACGGCTACAACCTTGTCCAGCAGGGGGACGTGAACAACATCGTCACGATGGGGCCCGTGCCGCGCCGCGGTCTCCTCGAACGCCTCGCTGGCATCGCCCAGTTCGACGATGAGCTCGGGCGAGCGGAGACCAAGCGAACGGACCTCGATGCCAACTTGGATCGGATTCGCACGCTCCTCGGCGAGATCAAGAGTCGGCTCGGTTCTCTCGAATCCCAGCGGCTCGAGGCCATCCAGTACCGTCAACTCGAGGAGGAGAAGCACCGAACCGAGGCGCGCCTTGCGCGCGCGGGCCACATGATGGCCCAGCAGGAGTTTGACACTTGTCAAAAGCAGGTAGAGACGCTCCAGCAGGAGATTCAGAAGCTCGACGCGGAGCGAGCCCGGCTCGTCCACGAACGGGACGAGCTTGTCGGCCAAATCGACACCGTCGACCGAGAGATCGCGAAGGCAGGCGGAGAGGCGGCCGAGAAGTTCCGAACTGAACTGGGCGAGAAGCGGCTCGCGCTCGCTACCCTCCAGATGAATCTCGACCACCAGAAAGAAGCGCTCCAAACCCTGGAGAGCCGAATCCAGGAGCTCAACGGACTATCGAGCTCGGACGAGAAGGAGAGTACTCGACTCCGCGCAGAGGAGACCCGGCTCGCCCAGCAGCTCGCGGAAGTCTCCAAGCGCGGTGAGGAGATCGGTGCGCACCTCGCCGAAGCGACGGGCGGGTCCGAACATTCCCAGGGGAAGCTCGCCGGTGCGAAGAAGCAGGTCCTCGAACTCCAGCGCCGCCAGACGGAACAGGAGAAGGCATGGCAGGCCGGAGTCCAACAACGCGAATCCCTCAAGGCCCAGGTCGAGAGCGCCGAGCGCGCCCGCGCCCAGGCCGAAGACAGCCGACGGGAGCGGGAGGTCGAGGTCCGTGACCTTGAGCTCCGCATCAAGGAAGCGAATCCGGACGGCACCAACAAGGGTGGGGCTACCGGGGATCTGCAGAAGGAGCTCTTCCAGCTCAAGAGCAAGGAGAAGAGCCTCACCGCGGAGGCTGAACGTCTCGGGCAGGAAGTCACCGAACTGAATCGGCGCTACATGGCCCTCGAGGCCCGTCTCAAGGCGCGCAGCGAGTCCGGGAGCCGCGGCGGCGCGCTCGCTGCGGTGGACTTCCTGCTGTCGCAACGGAATCTCGGGAAGGTCAAGGGAATCCGAGGAACGGTCTCCGAGCTCATCCATTTCGACAACAAGCACCGCCTCGGGCTAGAGATTGCCGGAGGATCGCGGTTCCACGCCCTCGTGGTCGAGACCGACGCAGTCGCGGAGGAGTGCATCCGCACCCTGCGCGCAGAGAAACGAGGACGGGCTACCTTCCTCCCCCTCAACAAGATGCTCCCCGCCCGCCCGAAGGGCAAGAGCCTGATCGTCGCCCAGTCGTCCGGGGCGGTGGGATTCGCTATCGATCTAGTCAAGTTCGATGAATCGCTGAGGCCGGCGATCTCCTACGTGTTCGGCGAGACGGTCGTGATGGACGATCTCGCCCACGCGCGCGCGCAGATGGGCGGGGTCCGCCTTGTCACCCTGACGGGCGATCTGATCGAGGCGACGGGGGCAATCTCCGGCGGCTACATCGACGCGGCCGGCAAGAGTGTGGACAGCGCCTCCGAGCTCAAGCAGATCGGGGAGGAACTCCGAGAGAAGAGCGAGGCCGACGCCGCCGCGCGCACCGAGCTTGGCAAGGTCTCGACTCGCATTCGCGAGGTAAGTGAGGAACTCGCGAAGCGGTCGATCCGGGCCGACGCGCACCAATCTACCCGCCAGATCCTCGATAAGGAGCTCTCCGCGGCTCGCCTCCGCCTCCAGGAGGTGGTCGAACAGATCCGCGCCTCTCAGAAGGAGCAGGAACACGCGAGCGAGGAGCTCTCCACGCTCGAAGCGAGAGTAGCGAAGCTCGCGGAGGAGATCACTGCGCTCAAGGCCGAGATCGGGAAGTCCCAGGAGCAGTATCTCGGACAGCTCCCCGGCGCGCTTTCCGCGCGGGTCCGACAGTGGCAGCAGGACGCTCAGGAGACGAGCGACTCGCGCGTGAAGTTGAACGGAGAGCTGCAGTCGATCCGGACGAACCTCACGGCACTCACCGACCGGCTCGCGGCCCGGAGGAAGGAGATCGCGACCGCGCAGCACGAGCTCGCGGCCAAGCGTAAAGAGATCGCCACGAGCGAGCGCGCGCTCGTCCAGTCGAGGGCGGCGCTCGACGCGATGAAGGGCGTAGAAGAACAGCAAGGGGCGACCTTCCGCGTCCAGGCCGAGAAGAAGAAGAAGCTCGAGGAGGGGAGGCTCGCGGTGACCGAGTCGCTCGCGAAGGCCGAAGTGACGCTCACCAACCGACAGACGATGCTCCAGCAAGAGGAGGTACGGCTCGCTCAGGCCGAGGCGAAGCTCCGCGACGTCCAGGAGGCTCTCAAGCAGTTCCCCGAGCCCGAGGCGAACGAGAAGCCCATCCCGGTAGAGGAGCTCAAGCGAACCCTCTCCGCCACCATCGTTCAGCTGGAAGGAATGGGTTCCGTCAACCTGCGCGCGCTGGAGGAGTACGACCAGGAGAAGGCGCGCATGGACGAGTTTGACTCCGAGGCTCAGCGCCTATCCAGCGAGAAGGGCGAACTGCTCAGCCTCGTCCAGCAGATCGAGGAAAAGAAGCGGGAGAAGATCAACGAGGTCGTCGTCCGCGTCAACACCGCGTACGTCGATATCTACCGGGAGCTCACGCGCGGGGGCGAAGGCGAGATCGTCCTGGAGAACCCCAAGGATCCGCTCGCGGGAGGTCTCCTCATCAGGGCCCGTCCGATCGGAAAGAACGTCCAGCGCCTCGAGCAACTCTCCGGCGGCGAGAAATCGATCGCGAGCTTGGCGTTCATCTTCGCGCTGCAGCGCTACGATCCGAGCCCACTCTACGTCTTCGACGAGGTGGACATGTCCCTCGATGGGATCAATGCGGAACACGTCGGGCGAATGCTCCAACGCGATTCGCAGCGCGCCCAGTTCATCGTGATATCGTTGCGCAAGGTCACCCTCAAATTCGCCCACCGACTCTACGGAGTGACGATGCGCGGCGACGGCTGCTCGCGCGTCTACGGCATCACCCTCGAGGACATCCAGGACGTCGACGAACGAGACGCCGCCCATGGCGGTGCGGCGCCCCCCATGGTCGCCCCGGCGGCCCCATGACGATCTCGGAGGGGGCCGCGCTCGAGCTCGCGGCTGGGACCGGCCCCGCACCCCCGGTCCCCCGAGAGGCCGCCGAGAAGGTCCTCGAGTACCTCGTCTTCCATCGGTCGCTGATCGGTGACCGTGCGGACAACTCCCAGATCCTCGAGCGGTACCTCGGCCTGGTCCAGAACCTTCGAGAGGGGGTCCACATCGTCATCGCAGACCCCTTCCACAAGGCGACGGCGATGCTGTTCGAGCTCGTCCTCGACGAGGAGTTCGATCCGTGGGAGATTGATCTTGTCCGCTTCGTTCGGGCGTACCTCGATCGCGTGCAGTCCGAGGGAGCGATCGACTTCCCGGTCGCCGGTCGACTGGTGTGCATGGCCTGGAACATCCTGTACTTGCAATCGGAAGCGGTCCTGCGCTCCCGCGATACGCCCCCCGAGACCGACAGCCCTCTGGACGACGGAAGCGTGGTACCCGATCCTTCCGAGGAGGGGTACCTCGGCCTGATGCAGACGCCCGAAGCGGTCGATGTGACGAGCGCGGTCCTCCATTCGGACGCGCCGCCGCCGCTCGTGCAGATGGTCCATCATCCCGAGACTCGCCCGGTGTCGCTCCTCGAGCTCATCCGAGCGTTCGGAGAGGCCGAGATCGACGCGCGCCGCTCGATCCGCCAGCAGGAGCTGCGCGAGCGCCTGAGCGACGAGCAGCGCTCCCCGCCGGAGGTGCTCGTGCATGGGGACATCCCCGAGCGCGACGTGGAGGATGCGTGGGTCGCCGCGAAGCGCCACCCCGTCGGCGAACCGTTCCCGTTCCTGAGCCTGTGGCGGCCGACGGAGGGTCGGGAGCGCCTGGTCGCCCTGTTCCTCGCGGCTCTCTACCTCGCTCGCGAACGATCGGTCGAGTTCAGCCAAGAGCAGATCCTCCGAGCTCCGCTCTCGCTCGTCCGCATGACGGAGGAACGAAAGCCGCTCATTGAGGAGGCCACGTAATGCCGCCGAAGGTGGACGAGCTCGCGCTCCAGGTCGAAGCGATCCTGTTCGCGTGCGGAAAGCCGTTGAGCGTTCACGAGATCTCCGAAGCCCTGGGGATCGCCGATTCGCGCTCCGTGCAGGTCGCGCTCAAGACGCTCCAGCAGACGTACGAGAACCGACAGACGGCGCTCGAGCTGCGTCGGGTGGGGGATCGCTACGCGCTGCAGCTGGTCGAGCGGTTCGTGACCACGGTCCAGTCCGTCACGCCCGTGGAGATGGCTCCGCGCACGCTCAAGACCCTCACGCTGATCGCCTACCACCAGCCGATCCTGCAGAGCATGCTCGTGCGGATGGTCGGGGACTCCGCCTACGAGGAGGTCCAGCGACTGCGCGGGATGAGCCTCGTCCACACCGAGGTCAAGGGCTCCACGCTCGAGCTCACCACGACACGACGCTTCGCCGAGTACTTCGGGATCGCCTCGACCAAGCCCGAGGAGATCCGCAAGTTCCTGGAGGAGAAGCTCGGCGTGAAGCCCGGGGTCGCCGCGCCGAGCCCGGAAGAGCCCTCCACAACCCCACCGAGCGCCCCGGGAGCACCGCCCGCGCCGGCCCCGGAGCTTCTAGCAGCGGGAACCGCGGGCGCGCTCGCCGTCACGCCGACCACTGAGGCTCCGAACTGAGTCCCGGCGGCGACCGTTCGGTGGCTCTCACCGCAGCCCGGGGATGCCGCGCAGGGACGACAGCGGTATCGAGTGCGCGGGGGCCCATCTCCCGATCCGTAGCTGTTCGTCAATCCTTTATCGCTGGAGCCGTCTCCGGCTTTGCGATGCCTCCCGGAACACCGAGTGCCGAGCCATGCATCTTTTGCGACATCGTGGCGCACCGGGCTCCCGCCTACCTCGTCTACGAGGACGCCGAGGCCATCGCATTCCTCGACATCTTTCCCTTCACCCGGGGCCATCTCCTCGTGGTCCCGAGGCATCATGTGCCCCGTCTGACCGATCTGGCCCCGGAGGAGCACGCGCCCTACATTCGGGCTCTCGCCACGATCTGTCGTCGGGCCGAACGACTTTCCCCGGACTACAACGTGACCCTGAACCAGGGTGCCGCGGCGGGCCAGATCGTCTTCCATCTTCACTTCCACGTCATCCCACGCTACGGGGAGGCGAACCCATTCACCCCCTCCGCCCGGAGGCGCCTCTCGGAGGAGGAAGCGCGGGCCCTCGTGGCCGAGCTCTCTCCGCCGTGAGGTCGAGGATGCCCGCGCGGAGCCGTCCGCCGGTCGTGGCCGGCACGTTCTACCCGCGGGGCGCCCGAGAGCTTCGAGAACAGCTCGATGCCTGCTTCCTCGACCCCCGGGGCCCCGGACGTCTCCCCGGACCGGCTCGCCGATCCGCCCGAAGCGTCCGCGCCGCGGTCGTTCCCCACGCGGGGTACCTCTTCTCCGGGCCGATCGCGGCCCGGTCGTACGCCGAGATCGCCGACGACCCAGCGCCCTCCTCGGTTCTCGTCCTCGGGGTGGACCATCACGGAGGAGGAGGGCCCGCGCTCTCCGACATCGCCTGGAGCACGCCCCTCGGAGACGTAGAGGTCGACCATCGCCTCGTCGAACGGCTCGCGCGCCCTCCCGTTCGGGTCCACGAGCACGCGCACGACCGGGAGCATTCGATCGAGGTCCAGCTCCCTTTCCTCCAGAGGATCCTTCCAGGGGCACGCTTCGTCGCCCTCCAGGTCGAGTTCGGCCCGTTCGAGCACCTGGAAGAGATCGGTCACGTCGTACGGGAGGCTGTCCGCGGCCGGGACGTCGTGCTGCTCGCTTCGACCGACTTCTCGCACTACGTTCCAGCGGAGGAAGCCGAGCGAAAGGACCGGCACGCGATAGCACCGATCCTGGCCCGGGACCCCCGACGCCTGTACGAGGTGGTCGTGGGAGAGGAGATCTCGATGTGCGGGATCGCGCCGACCACGGTGATGCTCTGCGCCCTGGAGGAGGAGCGGCTCGAAGCCGAGCTAGTCCGCTGGGGCCATTCGGGCGAGGCCGCTCCCATGGACGAGGTGGTGGGCTACGCCGCGATGGTCCTGCGGACCCCGCGAGCGAGCGCCCGCATCGCCGATCCAGCCCGCGGTTCGTCTTTCCTTAAATAGCGAGTTCGGGTCCGCACTCGGGCGACATGATACTTTCTGACGTCAAGATCCGCGAGGAGATCCTCCGCGGGAAGATCGTCATCCGGCCGTTCCGCCGGGAGTGCCTGGGCACGAACTCCTACGACGTCCACCTCGGTCCATGGCTCGCGGTGTACAAGGACGGTGCCCTTGACTCGCGCCGTTCCAACGCGATCGAGGAGTTCCGTATCCCAAAGGACGGCTTCGTCCTCGTGCCCGGACAGCTCTATCTCGGGGTGACGGAGGAGTACACAGAGACCCACGGCTACGTGCCCTTCCTCGAGGGCAAGTCGAGCGTGGGGCGGCTCGGGATCGACATCCACTCTACCGCCGGCAAAGGGGACGAGGGGTTCTGCAATTACTGGACGCTCGAGATGTCCGTCAAGCTTCCGGTGCGGGTGTACGGCGGCATGCCCGTCGGTCAACTGATCTACTTCGAGATCTCCGGGCCGATCCAGCATAGCTACTCGGCGAAGAGCTCGGCGAAGTATCGCCGCGTCTCATCGCACCCGACCCCGTCCCGGATGCATCTGAACTTCCCGCGCGCCCGGCGAGGACGCTAGCCCGCGCTATTCCGCCGAGGGCGGGGCGGCGGCTCCGCCCCGTCGCGCGAGGTAGAACGCGGGCCGGCCGGGCCGAGCGCGGTCGCGTCGATGCATCGGATCGACCGCCTCGGCGTCTTCCTCGCGGTGGACGGAGATGGCGCTGAACCCGAAGCGTTTGACCAGGTAACCCTGCGCGGAGCGCAAGATGTCGACCTCGTCGATCGGGATTGGGGAAGGGGGGCCCTCGGACCGCGCGAGCGGAGCGATGCGCTGAACGTACTTGGGGATCTCCGCGCGGTGGGCCACGAGCTCCGGGTGCGCGTTCGCGCGCTCCATCACCTTCGCGATGTTGGGTGTGGCCCCGCTCTCCAGGGCCTCCCGGATCCACTGCTCAGGGAGTCGCTTCCACGAGGCCGCGACATAGAAGATCACCTCGTCCGGGGCCGACTCGCTGCGGTCCAATTGCGGCCGCATCACGTTGCGGAGATCGTCCTCGACCATCGCCAGGAAGGTCTCCGCGGCTTCCGCCACCTCCGAGCGCGGGAACTCCTCGGCCGAGGGGAACCGTTCCGAGGCGACGAGGCCGGGGAACCGGCCCACCCCGAGCTCCTCCGCGAGATGCGGCGTGAACGGGGAGAGCATTCGGATCCACGCGTTCGCGACGCGATCCGTGGCATCGCCCGGAACGCCCCCGCGCGCGTAGTATCGCTTCAACAGGGCAGGGAGCGCGACATAGATGGCCTCGGCCGCCTCGCGGGGACGGTTCTCCCGAAGGTGGTGGGTGGCCCGAGCGACGACGCCATGCATCCCGGAGAAGAGCCACGCGTCGAGCTCGGGGATCCCCGCACCCGCGCCGGCGGCCTCGCGAGCCATCCGCGCGATGTCCTCGAGGCGTCCGACCGCCGCATCGGCCAGCGCCGGATCCCACTCGAAATCGTACGACGGGAGGGCGCTGCTCGCGTGCACCAACCGCAGCGCATCCGGACCCCACAGGGCGAGCGCCTCCCGCATCGGGAGGATCCGACCGCCCTTCGCGCTGACATCCTTCTTGGAGAGCTTCTCTCCGGAAGCGCCGGTCACCCAGCCATGCACGAAGATGCCGCGTGGGCCGAGCTCCGGTGGGAGGAGCTTCGCATGGGTCAGGAGGAAGGGTGGGAAGTGGACCCGCTTGTGCTCCTTCCCTCCAATGTTGCAGTCGAGCGGGTACCAGTAGAGGAAGTCGGCCCGGATCTCCTGCTGCAGCCCTGCATCGAGGGTGGGCTCACCGGGTCCCTCCCCGAGGAAGACGAAGTCGAAGAAGGCGTCCGTCAGTGCGGATGGGAGGATCCCCCGCTCCCGCACGAAGCGTCGAACGACATAGTAGGCCGGATAGAACGTGGAGTCCGCGATCGGTTCGACGATCCACTCCGGATCGAACGGCAACGGCGTACCCATCCAGCGGCCGCGTCGGGTGCACGGGCGGTCGTCCATCCAATCGAGGATGGCGGGCAGGTCGTGCGCGTAATCCTCCGGGGAGACCGCCATCGAGCGGAGCGCGGCGTGACCGAGCGCTTTCCACTCCGGGTCGCTGTAGCGGATGAACCACTGGTGGGGCACCCGTCGGATCACAACGGAGTGTCCGTTCCGACAGACGACGGGCTCGGAGAACTCCTGCAGTTCGAAGCTCTGTTTGCTCGCTCCGAGGGCGGCGATCACTCGCTCCCGTGCATCGCGGACCGGGACCCCGAGGTAGTCGCGAACGGTCATCGTTCCACGGGTGAACTCAAGTCGGTACAGCCGTTCGGTCGCTTCCTGGAGCGCCGGGGCGTCCGCGAGCTTCGTCGCACCCGTGGCTCGATTGGCGCGCTCCGCAGGCGATCCCGTTCCGGCGGCCAGCTCCCGCTCCGACGCGGGCAGTTCATGGATGGGAGGAACCGCGAGGATGACCGGTGCCGGGCGCAAGCTCTCCCGCTCCTGGACCGTCAGCTCCGCGAGCGCGAGCGAGTCCGCGGGTGCGTGTGCCGGGACGGACATGACGACCCCGGCCCCGACCTTGGGGTCCACGAGCGAGCTCGGGAAGACCGGCACCGGTACTCCCGTCAGCGGTGCGGTCACGCTTCGGCCCTTCAGCTCGGCGGGCCGGATCTCGTGGCCGATGCGGCCCCCGTGCTGCTCGACGAGCCGCTCGGCACCTGCGCGGCTCACGAGATAGGTACGACCCTCGTGGGTCCAGGATACCAGCGGGTCGTGGAGCGGAATCCACAGGTTGGTCACCCCGTAGATCGTTTCGGGCCGGAGCGTGGCCGCGAGAAGGATCCGTCCATCCTGGAGTCGGAACGGCACCGTCGTGTACCGAACGATCTCGGCGGTCCCGCCGGCCGAGAGATCCGTCTCGGAGGGGTCGACCGCGACGGGACCGCAGACGGGGCACACGGCGGAGTAGTGCGTTTTCTGGACGAGCGCGTCTTGGTCCCGAAGGCGATCGAACTGCCAACGGATGAAGGCGCGATAATCGTCGTCGACCGTGGTGAGATAGGCGCTCTCATCGACCAGCACGCCGACCTGCCGATAGACGTCGAGGTACTGGGCTCCCAGGAAGCGGGCGGCGTACTCGGGATCCTCGAGCTTGGGCCAGTCGGCCGCCGGAATCCCGTTCTGCTCGAGCTCGTGGACGGTCGTCGGGTTGCGGTCCTTGACTTTCTGGGCGTAGGTGACCGCCGGCAGGCCCGACGCGTGGACCCCGGCCGGGAAGAACACTTGCTCCCCGAGCATGCGGTGGAACCGATGGAACGCGTCGGCGTAGACGATCCCCCGCAAGTGCCCGACGTGGAGAAAGCCGCTCGGTCCGGGGTACGCGACGATCGCGTAATATTTGGCCCGGTTCGGGTCGCGACGAGCGGTCGCGAGGCCGGCCCGCCGCCACTCCTCCTGCCAATAGGCGGCCCGCTCGGACTCCATCGGATTCGTTCGCATCCGGGATTCCTATTTGAGCGGACCGCCGGTGGAACGGGAGCACGGGCCACCGGGCAAAGCGCCTATAGCGGGACCTGCCCGTAGTGCCGCGGACGATGCGGCTCATCGAGATCTTCCACTCCATTCAAGGGGAGGGCCCGCTGACGGGCCGTCGGACGTCGTTCATTCGGACGGCCCGGTGCAACCTTCGGTGCTCGTGGTGCGACTCCACCTACTCCTTCGGGCCGGGCAGGGAACGATCCATTCCCTCGATCCTGAAGGAGATCGAGCGCCACCGGACCCCGTACGTATGCCTCACCGGAGGCGAACCGCTCCTCCAGCCGGAGGCGACGAAGCTCCTCCGAGAGCTCGCACGCCGAGGGAAGACCACGGTCGTCGAGACCGGGGGCTCGTTGGATGTGACCTCCTACCTATCGATCCCGGGAGTGATCCTCAGCGTCGACGTCAAGTGCCCGGGCTCGAAGATGGAGCGACGCAATCGTTGGTCCAACCTCGCGCTCCTGCGACCGACCGACATCGTGAAGTTCGTTCTGCAGGACCGACGCGACTACCTCTACGCTAAGCGCGTGATCGCCCGGCACCCCATGCCGAAGGAGGTCGTGCTCCAACCGGTGTGGGGGACGGATGCCGGGCTCCTCGCGGACTGGGTGCTCCACGATCGACTCGACGTTCGGGTCCTGCTCCAAGAGCACAAGGTGCTCTGGGGTGACGTCCCCGGCCGGTGAGCATTTCCCTCGGGCCGACGGGCCGAGACGGATAGCCTAAAGAGTCTCCCCCTCTCCTCCGCGATTCTAGCGCATGGCGCCCCTTCCCCCGCCTGTCAAAGGTTCCACGGCGGGAATCGACCTGCCCTTCGGCAAAGCCCGCGCGATGGTGTTCCCCCGCGTGGTGCTCGCCGGGCATGACGTCCTGACCGAGCTGGGATCGACCTGCCGCCAGTTCGGGTTCGCAGATCGTGGCGCCGTCGTCACCGGGCCGACAACGGCCGCGCTCGCCGGGGACCGGTCCGCCCAGATCCTCTCCGAGTCGGGGTTCGAGGTGGAAACGATCGTCGCCCGCGAGGCAACCGAGGAGGAGGTCGCCCGAGTCGAACAGGAGGCCGCGCGCTCGAAGGCGGCGTTCCTGGTGGCGGTCGGCGGTGGCTCGAAGATCGACATCACCAAGGTCGTCGCCGACCACCTCCACCTTCCCTTCGTGAGCGTCCCGACCTCCGCGGCGCACGACGGGATCTCCTCGCCCCGGGCGTCGCTGCACGGAGCCCATACGACCAACAGCATCCCCGCGGCCGTCCCGCTCGGGGTCATCGCCGACACCGCGGTCATCGTGCGCGCCCCCTACCGGCTCCTGGCGTCGGGCTGCGCCGACGTGCTCTCGAACCTGACGGCGGTGCTCGATTGGAAGCTCGCCGTTCGGCTGCGCAACGAGGAGTACTCGAGCACCGCCGCGACCCTCTCGGAGTACTCGGCCCAACAGATCATGGACCAAGCCCCGCTCATCAAGCCGAACTTGGAGGAGTCGGTCTGGATCGCCATCCGTCCGCTGATCGTCGCAGGGATCGCGATGAGCGTAGCCGGCTCCTCACGGCCCTGCTCCGGCAGCGAGCACCTGTTCAGCCACGCGCTCGACCGGGTGGCGGCGCATCCCAGTCTCCACGGAGAGCAGTGCGGGGTCGGAGCGATCATGATGATGTATCTGCACGGAGGGGACTGGCACCGACTGCGGAGCACGCTCCGCACGATCGGCGCTCCGACCACCGCCCACGAGCTCGGAGCCTCCAACGCGGAGATGATCGACGCGCTCGTCGCGGCGCATACCGTCCGACCGGAACGTTACACGATCCTAGGGGACAGTGGGTTGACACGCGAGGCGGCCGAACGCCTCGCCACCGTCACCGGGGTGGTGGGTTGAACATGGCGGATATCACGCTGATCGCACGGAACGAGGCGCACGAAGGGTTCGAATTCGTCTACCAAGGCGGGGCACCGGTCTGCCGGACGTGTCCGTATCGACACGCCTGCCTCACGCTCGATGCGGGTCGACGCTACACGATCACGAAGGTCCGTCCGATCACGCACCCGTGCGCGCTCCAGGAGACGGAGGCGAACGTCGTTGAGGTACGGGCGGTTCCGCGCTCGCTCGTAGTCGACGCGCGGGGGGCGACCGTCGGCGCCACCGTCGAGGTCGGTCGATTTGCCTGCTCCCGCCTGGACTGTCCGAACTGGGGGATCTGCGCCGGCCCCAGCCTCCCGGCGAAACAGCGGTTCCGCATCGAAACCGTACATCCGGAAATGGCCGAGTGCCGGATCGGTCGGACGCTCAAGCGGGTCGAGGCCGTCTAGGTCTCTCGCGCGGCGGATGTAAGTTCATAACCGTCCGCGAACTGCTCCGGCCGGATGGGGGCTGTGGGGTAGCTACAGACCCGAGGACCCGCCCTCGGTCTGCTCTATTGGTCCATCCTTCGGGCTTTGGGAGCCCGGGACCCCGATTCAAATTCGGGCAGCCCCACTCCGGTGCGCGGCCGCGGTCGCCGACCCGTGCCGTGTTCGCGCCGCGGGATCCCTTTTGCGCGGGCGAGGGCCGGGAACCCAGTGGTCGACCCCCGTCACCTACACGCGTACCGATCGAGCCGCCGGAACGGGTGGGGCACGAGCCGGGCCGAGGATCGCGCCGCTGCCGCCTCGAGGGTTTTCCATTGAGGGAAGCATGGATTCATGGGGGTGTAGGCGAGCCAGAGGTGTTCCGCCCCGAACCAGTGCCCGGCGTCGACCCGATCGATCTGGTCCCGGGGGCTCTCGCTCAGAGCGAACGTGGAGACGAACAGGTCGGTCGGACCTTCCGCGCCTTGGTAGGTGTCCGCGTTCTCGAGCTGCACGATCCCGTCCTGCATCGATGCGTCCCCGGAACCCGGCAGCACCACCCGGTGAGGGCCGAGAATGGTCGAAAGGAAGAGCCACTGGACCGCCAGCATGACCGGCGTGTCGAGGATCACGTAGTTCAGATCGGGCCGGAATCGAAGGAAGAGTCGAGCCAGGCTGCCGTAGCCGCCGCCCCATTCGATCACCCGGCGGATTCCGGAGAACTGCATTCCGGTCTCGGTCGACAGGAGGAGGAGGTGCAGCAGGTGCTTGACGAGGGCACTCGAGGTCAGGTACCGATGGTCGTATACCCAGGGACCTCCGACCGAGTTCTCCCGAAGCACGTCGTACGCGCTGCGGTTCATCGTCCCCAACCGTCGCACTACTTCCTCCAGCTCGGCTGCGGCAACCGCGTCGTAGGCATCCGAGTACACGTTCGGGTTTAGAGGCGGCCGACGCAAGAATGCGTACGGCGGTCTCGGAACCATCTGCTGAACGATGCCCGCATTGAACATCCTCCATGCCGGGTCCATCGACGGCGACGGGAACTTCCTCAGAAGGTACCGGAGCACGTCAGGAAACCGTGGCGCGAGGGCAGAGAATCGCTCCCGCTCTTCGACGCGCGCGCGTTCGAGCTGCCGTCCCCACGCTCGTCGCCGGAGACGATGGAGCTTGTGGATCGGGTAGGCGTGCCCACCTCGGGCGGTGGAGCGCCCGCCGGGGTCGAGAAGGAGGATATCGAGCGCATCCTCCACGCCAGGATCGCTGGCCGGACCGGCCATGGCTAGGTCCCCCCGAGTCGCTCGATGGAACGGCGAGCGGCCCGGAGTCGGAAGATCCGCGTGGCCGCCGGCGGGAAGAGCAGGTAGGTCACCGCATACATCTCCGCGGCCCAAGTCTCGAGGTCCGGATTCCGGAGCTCGGGGTGATCTCTCAAGAAGAGAAGGTACGCCCGCGCCGCCCTCGCGACCTCGGAGCGAGTGCTGCGGGCATCCAGACGCGCCATGATGGTTCCGACAAGGAGGCGTTTTTCGATCGCGGTCGAACGGGAGCCGAACCATGCCGAGTACTCTGGCAGATGCAGATCTCCGCAGAGCCTGGCGAGCCGCCGGCTGTCCTCGAGACCATGGCGCAGTGCCGAGACCTGACCCGTCGCATTCGTCCCGTGGTGTCGATAGTCGGTCAGTCGCCGATCGTCCAGGTAGAGCTCGAACGGAGAGGCGA
This sequence comes from Thermoplasmata archaeon, assembly GCA_013044425.1. Taxonomy (GTDB): domain Archaea; phylum Thermoplasmatota; class Thermoplasmata; order Lutacidiplasmatales; family UBA184; genus Lutacidiplasma. Next base: position 16,565 of record JABEUK010000042.1, read on the forward strand.
CGCCCACCACGAAGAGGAACGGGTCGGGGTTCTGATACTCCTCGAAGCGAGCGGAGAGCTCCGGGGTCAGCACGTTCCGCCGGACGACGATCGTGCTTGAGTTGAAGTACGAGTACGTGCGACGGATCGTCGGCAGCGCGGCGACCTTCGAGTTCGCGCTCAGGTGCAGCGGTCCGGTATGGTCGAAGACCGGATCCACCTCGTTCGCGGCCCAGGCCTTCTGAGGGATCGGAAGCCCTTCCGGGCCAATCACCGAAACCCGGTTACGATAGTATCCCACGTGGGGGTGCGTCCGGAACACCTCGAGCACATGCTGGAGCCGATCGGGATGGAAGAGATCGTCGTCGTCCAGGAAGGCGATCAACGGAGCCGTGGTCCTGCGGATCGCGCGCATCAGCCACGGCCCGATCCGCGGGTCCGAGTCCAGGAGAGAGATCACTCCACTGCGGAGCAGAAACCCGTCGAGAGGCTCGGAGCGAAAATTCTTGGTGACGACGATCTCGATCTGCTCGCGGCCCAGGGTCTGGTCTAGGATCGACTGAACCGCGCCTCGCACGAAGGTCTCGCGGGAGTAGGCGCCCACGACAACGGAAATCAAAGGCTCCTTCGATCTACCGTCGCGGACGGAACCGGACGGGAGCTCGGGAGCCATCGCACTCGGACCCGGCATCGCGCTTCCGCGATGCGGGCAGTCGACCCCGGCGCTTGATGCTTCCGCCAGGACGAGGTGGCTCCGGGTCCGGCAGCGGGCCCCTCTCTCGCGGGGAGGGGTCCACCTTCCCCGGCGCGCCGTTAAATCCGAGGGGCCGCATCGATGCCCCAGGCGTGCCCCGTGGGATCGATCCCCGTGCCGAGCTGTGGTAGGGCGAACGCGGGGGACCGCTTCGCGGGCCATTCGCCGATATAGTCTGCACGAATCACCCGAAGCGTGGAAGGGGTTCGAACGTTGTCGGAGCCGTTCATCTCGGTGATCATTCCCGCCTTCGATCGTCGCGAGTTCCTCGAAGGAGCAATCGCCTCCGTGCTCGCCCAGAGCTTCCCGCGGTCGGACTACGAGATCGTCGTGATCAAGAACTTCGCGCATCCCGCCGTCGACGCTCGGCGCGGCGAACCCGGCACGAAGCTCCTGTGGGACGAAAGCCTCGCCATCGGCGCCATGCTGGCGCGGGCCATCGACGCCTGCGAGGGAGAGATCGTCTGCTTCCTAGACGACGATGATCAGTTCGAGCCGGACAAGCTTACCCATATCGCTCGGCTCTTCCGGGAGGACCCGAGCCGGACGTTCGTCCACGACGCGATCGCGCCGATGGATCGTGCCGGCCTCCCGCTCCCCGATTGGGGTCGCCTTCGCACGCAGCCCACGGCATCCTATCCCGTGGTGAGTGCTTCCGAGCGGAGGGCGAGGACGTCCGACTTCTTCCGTAACGGCATCAGTGTGAACCTCAGCGCGATGAGCGTCCGAGCTTCGCTCCTGCGCACCGTAGCGGCCCAGCTCCGTCAGGTCGGCTCGAGCCCGGACATCTTCGTGTTCTTCGCGGCGCTCGCGAACGAAGGGACCCTGTGGATCGAGGCCCGCCGCCTGACGCGCTACCGCTTCCACTCCAGCGCCAGCCACGCGGAGATCGACGAGGGAGGCTGGGCCTCGGAAGCCCAGAGGCTCGCTCGAGAGCAACCGACGGTGGAGCTCGTGGAAGAGATGACCCGAGGGAAACCGGCCGAGACCGCGGGCCGAGGCTATGTGGTGGAGGCCCGATTCCAATTCTATCTGATGGTCCCCGGAGCGCCCCCGCCGGGCTGGGGTCAGTTCGCCGAGCTCCTTCGTGCCGCCCGTGTTCGAAGGCAGGCGTACCTCGCCTCTCGGGCCCTGTGGGCCCTCGCCAAGCGGATGGCGCCTAAGTGGACCACCCGAGCGTACCACCGCCGCTCGCACGCTCGACATTCCCGGGCCGGTGCTACCTAGAGATCCACCGATGGCCCGTCCACGGGACCGCGGAAGGGCTGGCGAAGCCGGGAAGCGGCCGTGCGGGCTGTTTTACTTGATCCCATAGAGGGGCGGATCGTGGGCTTCCACCCGGGCCCAGGTCGAGGAGGCGTGTCGCAGGTATTCGATCTCTGCCGAGGTCAAGAGAAGATGGGGCGCTGGGCCGTCCCAGGCGAGGCTCTTGTAATCCCCTCGGAGGATGGATTCCAGGATCGCATCGCGCAGGATGAGGTAGTTGTTCCGGGCGGCCTTACGGGGACGGATGGGGCGGAAGAGCGCGCCGATGGCGGCGAGCGTGAACCATCCCCACAGGGCAGCGCGTCGGGCCGGCGGTTTCGCGGCGTTCAGGGCCATCAGATCCCGAACGCGGTAGTTGGCCCCGATGATCTGGTCGCGCTGCGCGGCGTACATCCTCAAGAGGCGCCGGACCGAAGAGCCCTGCACGTAGCGCATCTGACGAGCGTAGGCGCCCATGCGGGCGGATTGGGACTCCTTCAGCGCGACGGGCCAGGCGATCAGGCCGAACCGTTCGATGAGCGGTGCATAGAGATCGAGGTCCTCGGCCCCGATGAGATCCCGCCAGCCCCCGACCTCCTCGATGCTCCGGCGCGAGAGGGCGCAGATCTCCGAGAAGAGCATCCGGTCGGTGCGAAGATGGAGGTAGGCACGGAGCAGCCCGGCGAAGGGGGCCGCGTAGGCGATGCTCGTATCGAACGGGACGATGATCGAACCCGAGCTCGCTTCGAACGCGAGCCGCCGGCCGGTGCCCCTCCGGCGTTCCGCATGGCGAACCAGGTGAAAGTCGGCGCGCTCGCGTTCCCGATGCTCGAGGAGCTCCCGGGCCCCATCGGTGCTCGGGCCATCGGCCACGACGACCTCGTATGGCACGCCGAGGGCCCGGCCGAGGAGATCGATGGAATCGAGCGATGCGACCAATCGATCGGTCGTGTTGAGATTGGTCGCGCAGAAGGAGACCCGCTCCGCGGGAGCCATTGCACCACCCGCGTCCGAACCTTCTTCTTGAGGTTGGCGGGGCCGGGAGAACGGCGAACGGGAACCCTCAAGCCCTCCTTCCGCTCGGGGGTCCGAGACCCATGCCGGAGGAGGAGGTGCCCGACGCAGGGGAGACGGAACCGGCCCGGGCCGGCGCGCGGGTCCATTCGGCGGAGATCTTCTGCGTAACGTGCGACCGTCTCACTCCGCACCGCATCCTCCACGTCGACCGTGCGGGCCGCCGGCCCAACGCGCCGGTGCGGGGGGTCGCCCGTTGCCGTACTTGCGGGCTCGTCCACCCGTTCTCCTCGTCCCCACCGGGCTCCGTCCAGGTCGCCGAGATCCTCTCGGAAGGTCGCGCCTCCACGCGCCGGATGATCCAGCTGCCGCAGGCTCGGCGCCTCCAGGTCGGAAGCGGTGTGCCCGAATCCGATGTGCCGGTGGTGATCCACAAGATCGAGAATCGTCAGGGCCGCCCCGTTCCCGAGGCCCGGTCGGAAGAGATCGGGACCCTGTGGGTGACCCGCGATCTCGGTGCGGTCGTGCCCGTATCGATCGTCGAAGGTCGCCGCACGCGGCCCGCCCGGCTCATCGTGCCCCGGGAAACGATCCTCGTCGTGGGCGAGCGGATCCGAGTGGAGGAGACCGAGATCGTGATCGCCGGGCTGCGCGCCCGTGCTCGAAGTTGGCGAAAGCCGGGCGACTCTTTCCCGGCGGGCGAGGTCATCCGGCTCTACGGGCGGCGCAACGTGATGCCGCCGGCGGGGAGAAGCGACTGGAGGAGCGAGCGGGAGATCCCGAGTTCTCGGGCGAGCTCGGACTCCCGTTCGGACCGGACCCGTTCGTCCCCCGGCGTGAGAAGGACGCGCAGCCCGCCGCGGGGAGCGAACGCCGACGGCGGAGCGACCGTCCACAGGTCGTGGTCCTCGTAGGTCACGGTCCCGACCCCGAGCTCGAGCGGCAGGTCCTTCAGAACGTTCTTCGTCCCCTCGATGACCCAGGCTCCCTTCGCGACGAACTCCCCGGTGTTCGGAGACTTGGATACCTGCTCCGGCTTCACCCAGAACGCCGACGCCGAGGCGAGGCCCGCGCGCCAGGCCTTCGAGAACGCGACGGCCCACTGGGCCGCCTCACGGATCGTCACCTCGGTGACGGCCGGTCGTCCCGGATCGGGCCGTTTGACGATCACGCTCGCCGCGCCATGGAGATCGGCGTGCAGGTACATGTCTCCCTCCCGCAGGTGGCGACGCACCACGAGATCGTTCGAAGCGGCATCTCGCCCCGCGATCACGATCGCCCCTTCGGAGGAGAGGAACCAGCGGTAGCGCTCGAACCAGCGGGGCTTGCGGGCCCGCGAGGCCGGCGCTTCGGTCGAGGAGGTCGGCGCGGTCGGGCTCGGGGTGCGCGCAAGGCGCGCCTCCGTTTCCGTCAGCGCGGTTCGCGCTCCTTGGAGCTTGCTCTGCAGGCGCTTACCTTCCTCGTAGAGCGCTTGCGCCGATCCTTGCAGCGGCCGATCGAGCAGCAGGGGGACGGATCGCTCTCCGAGGCGTACGGCCACCTCCCGCTTCTCGGAGCCCTCCGCGCGGGCCCGGGCCAGGGCAGCCTCGGCCTCGGAGTAGTGAGCGTAGATCGATTCCGCCTGGGCGCCGAGCTCTCGCGCGGCGGATTCCAGGGATGCGATCGCCGTGCGCTGGCGGGCCGCCTGCCGTTCGAGGTCCTCCCGCGCCTTGTCGACCGCCGAAATCTCGACGGGCACGGCCGCGACCGTGACGGTGCGGAAATACCGGTGGACGGCCTCGCTGAACGTGGGGGTCTCCACCTCGCGGACCGACGGGTCGGCCGCCCAGCGCAGGCCATGGTAGGGGCTCGCATCGACGGGAACCCCCTCGCGTTCGTAGAGGTACCCTCGGGGAGGATCTCCGAGCTCCGCGTAGACTTCGGCTATCGCGCGATGAAGGGCCGGGGCGGTCCGGGCGGCATCGGCCGACGCGGGTCCATCCGGGACGCCGGACCGCGCCAGGATCTCCTCGGCGATCGGGCCCCCGAGGGCGAGGCGGGCCGCGAGGGTGCTCGAGAGATC
>JABEUK010000043.1 GCA_013044425.1 Thermoplasmata archaeon
CCTCCCTTCCTGCACTGGGGCCTGTTGCGGGTGCGAGAGGCGAAGATCTCGAAGAGCAAATCCTACCGCGAGGTCAAGAGCGGCCTCTACGATGGCTGGGCCGACCCGCGTACCTGGTCGCTGCGTTCGCTCGATCGCCGCGGGATATCGATGGACGCCTGCCGCCGCTTCACCCTCTCCTTCGGCATGTCACTCTCCGACATCGAGGTGCCGGCCGAGACGCTCTACGCCGAGAACCGCAAGCAGATCGACCCGACGGTTCCGAGACGGGCGTTCGTGGCACAGCCGGTCCGGGTCGATGTGGAGGGCTATCCCGCCGAACTTCGGACCGTGGAACTCCCGAACCACCCGGACCGCGCCGAGCTCGGCGTGCGGACGGTGCCTGCGGGGCCTTCGTTCTACCTCGCGCGGACCGACCTCGAGACGCGGCTCGGGCTCGAGGTCCGCCTCAAGGACCTGCTCAACGTCCAGCTCCCCGATCGCCTGGACGCCGAGGCATCCCATCTCTCCGCCCGGTTCACGAGCCGAGAGAACAAGCGGATCCCGCGGCTCCAATGGATCGGTGCCGAGGGGGCGACCCCCGTCGACATCCTCGATATCGATGGGACCCACCGGACCGGCACGGGCGAGCGCGCGCTCCTGGACGCGGCTCCGAGGGATATCGTGCAGTTCGAACGGGTCGGATTCGTCCGCTTCGAGGCGGATTGGCCCACCGGCTCGCGCCCGGTCCGCGTCGTCTTCTCGCACGGGTAGTGCGCGAATCTTTGATAGGGACCACGCGATCTCCCGAGTCCGGATCCCATGCGCTTCCTCCACACCTCGATCACCGTGCGCGACATGGACGAGAGCCTCGCGTTCTACACCGGGATCCTCGGGCTCGAGTTCGAGCGACGACGGCCGATCCCGGAGAACCACGCCGAGATCGCCTTCGTCCGGGATCCGCTGTCCGACGCGCGGGTCGAGCTCACCTACTGGGAAGGGAAGAACACGGTCGAACCCGGCGAGCAGCTCGACCACCTCGCCTTTCAGGTCCCCGATCTCGACCCCTTCCTCGCCCGAGTACGTGCCGCGGGGGTTCGGGTCGCGAAGGAACCGTATCGCCTCCAAGGCGGTTCCGGCCGGATCGCGTTCATCCTCGATCCGAACGACGTGTGGATCGAGCTGATCGAGCGCCCCGCGCCACCGTCGTAAGCTCGTGAGCGACGCGGCCCCCTCCTCCCTCACGCGACCCGAAGCGCGTCCCCTTTTCGCCGTCTTCGGAGCGACGTTCTTCATCCGGTTCGCCTTCGGCATCACGACCGCGGTCTTCGCGAGCTACCTCCTCGGCCAATCGCAGGGGCTCGGGGGAGCCTCGCTCGGGACGATCGGCCTCGTCATCGCGATGAGCCCGATCGGCGAGTTCTCGACCGTGCTCTTCTCCGGCGCGGCCGCCGACCGCTGGGGACGGTGGCGGGTGCTCGTCGCCGGGATGGTGGTCGCGGCGATCCTGACCGCCCTCGTCTCCACGACCCGCTCCGCGCTCGCGCTGGGAGCGATCAACCTGTTCTTTGGGGTGGCGAGCGGAGCGATCCTCGCTTCCAGCCTCGCGCTCGTCGCCGACGCCTCGGGCCCGGAGGAGCGGGGGTTCGAGATGGGTCGCTTCGACGCGATGAACCTGTCCGGCTGGGTGCTCGGTTTCGCCGTAGGATTGGCGGCCCTTACCCTCCTCCCGAACGCCGCCCTCGGGGCGACGTTCCTCCTCGGTGCAGCGGTGCTGACCGCCGGGCTGTTGTTCATCCTCGTCGTCACCCACGGTCGAGTGGCGCTGGTCGCGGGGCGGCCGAGGGTCCCCCGCCTCCTGGCGCAAGCCCTCCGGCGGCCGGAGGTCTGGTGGGTGACCCTGCCTTGGCTCACCATCTACATGCTGATCGGGACGGCTCTCGCGTTCCTCGGGTCGAGCTCGGGGGCAGTGGGATTCCCGTCGATCTATCTCGCTGTCGCGATCGGAGGGGGAGGCATCGCCCTCGTGTTCACCCAGCCGGTGTTCGGGCGATGGTCCGACCGGTTCGGTCGGATCCGACTGCTCGGGGTGGGAACCGCGGGCTTCGTGCTGGTCATGTTCGCGGCCGGACTGATCGCCGCGTACGGCGCGCTCCCGGTGCTGCTCGCCGTGGCCGGGATCGGGGTGATCGGCGCATTGGCCTACGGTCCGGCGGCCCTGGCGGCGCTGACCGATCTGAGCGCGTCGCTCACCCGGGCGACCACGATGGCGATCTACTCCCTGACGATCTCCCTCGGGATGGTGCTCGGCCTGGTCGTCTCCACGACCCTGTACGACGCGCTCGGTACCGAGGGCCTCGATCTGTTCTTCGGTGGAATCTCGGTCACGCTGGTCGCGCTGACCATCTTCCAGTGGCGGCGGGTGCGATCGGGGAAGCTCCCGATCACGACTCCGGCTCGATGACGATGTGCCGGAGCTGGGGATAGGCCTGCCGCAGACCGAGAGAGATCCGATCGATGGCCGCCTCGATCTGGTCGGTGGTCATGCCGTCCGGGAAGTTGATGCGGAGCGCGATGAGGACGTCGTCCGGGCCGAGCATCATCGACTGGAGACCGCGGACCTTCTGCACGGAAGCGTCCCGCTCGATGAAGGCGAGGATCTCGCGCGCGACCCGGGGCGGGATCGACTTTCCGATGAGGAGCTCTCGGCTCTCCGCGGTAAGGACGAATCCGGTCGCGACGAGCATCCCGCCGACGATTGCCGCGGCGATGCCGTCCGCGACGTTCGCGTGGAACCAGGCGACCACGAGGATCCCGCCGAACGCCACGATGCTCCCTCCGATGCTGACGAGGTCCTGGTAGAAGATCGCCTTCAGCCCGAGATGGGAGGATTCCATCAGCGTCGCGACGGTCTCCCGGGACACGCGGAGCTCCCGCAACGTGATGTAGATCCCCCCCAAGCTACCGATGATCGATAGCCCCACGACCACCAGGGCCGAGTTGACCTCGGTGATCGGGCCGGGGGTGGCGATCTGTTGGATGCCTGTGAGCAGCACGAGCAGCCCCGCGACGCTGAACGTCACGAGGGAGGCGACGAACGCCCAGAAGAATCGCTCCTTGCCGAACCCGAACGGGTGTTCGTGCGTGGGCCGTCGATGGGATGCGTACGTTCCCCACAACAGGAGCAGCGCTCCGACCAGATCCGTGACCGAGTAGATCGCCTGGGAGAGGACGGCTTTGCTCCCACTGGGGACCGCTACGTACAGGTTCGCCCCGAACAGGATCGCGTTCAGCACGATCGTTCCGACGATGATGACCTGCGGTCGCATCCTAGGCCGGTGGGTTCTCCGACGGACCGGTGGCCGAGATACAGCGTGGCGGATTATGAGGGTGCGCCCGCGCGCTCCCGAGAGGTCCGGGAGGCGCGGATGGTGGGAGACCAACCGTTAAATCGCGGTGCCCCGTGCTCGGTACCGAGCGGGTTTGCATGCCGAGTTCGCAGGGCCGTGCCCCCGACGGAGCGCGGCTGGTGACGGGATCGGGGACACACGAGCGCACCCTGCGGTTTCCGTTCTCTCGGCTGAGCCTCTCCCCGGGGAAGCGGGCCCGGCTCAAACGGATGCTCTACACCTACGGACCCGGCGGAGGAACGATGCTGGTCCTCCCCATCGACCAAGGGCTCGAGCACGGTCCCGCCGACTTCTTCTCGAACCCAGCCGCTGAGGACCCGGAGTACCAGTTCCAGCTCGCCACCGAGGGGAAGTTCAGCGCCATCGCGCTGCATATCGGTCTCGCGCAGCGCCACTTCGCCGAGTACGCCGGCGACATCCCGCTGATCCTGAAGCTCAACGGTAAGACGAACATTCCTCCCGATTCCGATCCGTTCAGCCCGCTGACGGGGACGGTCGAGGACGCCGTTCGGATCGGAGCGGACGCGGTGGGCTACACCCTCTATGTCGGCTCGTCGGCCCAGGACCGGGACTTCCTCCAATTCCACCAGCTCCGGGCCGACGCCGACCGATTCGGCATGCCCGTGATTGTCTGGGCCTACCCTCGTGGCGACGCGGTCGCCGCGAAGGGCGGAAAGGAGAGCCTCTACGCGATCGACTACGCCGCTCGGACGGCCCTGGAGCTCGGGGCGGACATCATCAAGGTGAACTTCCCGGTCCGATCGGAGAAGGACAAGGCGAGTCCCGCGCCGTACAACACGCTGAACGTCTCGGCGGAGGACGCCTTCCGCAAGGTCGTCCGCAGCGCCGGTCGGGCGATGGTCCTGGTCTCGGGCGGCGAGAAGATCTCGGATGCCGAGCTCCTCCACAAGGTCCGCGATTCCATGGACGCCGGAGCGACGGGGATCATCTTCGGCCGGAATCTCTGGCAGCGCCCGAAGGCGGACGCGCTGGCGATCACCCGCGAGTTGCATGCGATCTTCCGAGAGTACGCACATCCCGTCCGGTAGCGGGGTCCCGACGCTCTGGTTGCTGGTGGTCGGGGACGACCATCCGCGAGCATGCACTGGGCGACGCCTTCTCCAGCACGGCCTCGCGCGTGCGGCCCCCGCGCAGCGGGCCCTGCCGCCCCACCCGATTGTTCTCGATCCCTTCGCCCCCAATCCCCTGAGCGGCCGGGATCGGGCCACGGCGTTCCGAGGGGGCATCCTCGGCGTCGATTGCTCTTGGAACATCCTCGGCGAGCGGGGCGCCTACCTCGCCGCTCCTAGCCTCGGGCCCAAGCGGGCCGGTCACCGCCGACTCCCGTTCCTCATGGCGACCAATCCCCAACATTTTGGCCGGATCGGCGAGCTGAACACCGCCGAGGCGCTGGCGGCGGCGCTGTTCGTGCTCGGGTTCGAGCCGGCCGCCCGCAATCTGCTCGAGGGATTCGCGGGAGGCCGGAGCTTCTTCGATGTCAACCGCGCCCGCCTCGACGCCTACCGCGGTCGCCCCGATCCGACGGAGATGCGCGCCGCCGAGCGCGCGATCTTTTCGAGCTAGCGAGTACGCCCCTCGCGACCCAGTCGTGCAGTAACTGAGTTCAAAAGGCTGGAGGGCGAATCTACAGCGGAAGATGGTCTATTCCGTTATCACTATAGTGATATGGATTAAAGTGTAGAATAAATCGAAATTCTATATATGTCGCGCAGAACTCCTCGATCCGATGATGCAAGAGTCGAAGACGGGGAGCGGAGTGCTCCCCCGCGCCGCGCCCAAGAGCCCCCTCGTGCCGCCCGCTTCGCCGACAGCGGTGGAGCCCGCCTGGAGGGATCCGCTGACCTTGACATCGCGCTCGATCGAGTTCGATGAGGATTCCCTGCCGGAGCACTTCTTTCGACAGCTCGTCGCGGCGTATCTGTCGGGAGCCGATGAGATCACGATCGAAAGCCGGGCGCGGCTCCCCAAGGCGGCCCCTGCGGTGGTTCAGATATTCCTGGGCCGGATCGGTACCGGAGTCGTCTACCGGGAGGGCGCCGGTCAGTTCGTAATCCGCGGCCTCGATGCCTTCGACCATCATCAATTCTCCTCGATGACGCGCCATCTGGGTGAGGCAGTCCTGGAACGCCTCCGACTCGCGGGAAGCGATCCTTCCGCTCCTATTGCCGAAGGGAAGTGGGAGGCCGAAGACGACTCGATCGACCGCTGGGCTTGGGCGGTACATCGTCAGGTGGTCCGCTGCTGGGAAGGACGGTGTCCCGAAGGATGGGCAGACGAGGACCGGATCGATCCCATCGGCTGGCTGGAGGCCTCTCGGGCGCTCGAGCGAATCGGCGACCATGCCGTCGCAATCGGAATCCACGCGGGCCGCTGGAAGGCGACGCAGCCTCCCGAGAGCGAGCGGGCGCTCCTTGCGGCGTTCCATGGACAGGCGTGCGACTACCTCGCAAACACTCTGGGTCTACTCGGAGAGACCCAGATTTCGGTCGCAAACTCCCTGCTGGACCAGGGTGAGGCGCTCCGGGAGACGACGCGAACATTGGTGGACCGACTGCTGGTATCGCGCGAAGGGAGTACGGTTCCATCCCCCGCTGCGGTCGTGGCCATCGGCTGGGTCCTCCACTCGCTAGAACGCGTCATTGCCTATGCGACGGACATCGCGGAAGTAGGGTTGGATCGCGCGGTGGCCATGCCCTCCTCCGCCTCCTCGCAGACACCGTCCTTCAATCAAGGACACGAACGGAGGAAACCGAAACAATGAGCGGAAGAGCGAACGAGCCGCCAGCGACGAACGATTCCCTATCTGCCGCGGCACCGCGGCGCCCTCGACGGGCGATGATCGGGGCAGGATTGGCCGTTGCGATCGGCGTGATCCTCCTCGTGGCGGGCCTAGGTGGAGGGTATCTGATCGGCAAGGGCGCGGGGGGAAGTTCTAACGGAACGAACACCGTGACGATTACGGAGACCGGATCGACGCTGATCTATCCCTATCTGCTCGTGCTTGCCCCTAGCTTCGAGAGTGTCTACTCGAACGTGGTGCTTTCGCCTGCCGGGACAGGTAGTGGTACCGGCATCAGTTCGGCCGAGTCGGGCACGGTCGACCTGGGTGGAACTGACGCGTATCTGACGCCGAGCGTCGCAGCCCAGCACAACCTGATCAACTTCCCGATTGCGATATCGTCGCAGCTCGCTGTCTACAACATCCCGGGGATCACCCAGCACCTCAACCTGAACGCGACGGTGCTTTCGATGATCTATCAGGGCGCCATCACGCAGTGGAACGATCCCATGATCCAGGCGGCGAATCCCGGGGTGAGCCTCCCGGCCCATACCATCATTCCCATTCACCGGACGGACGGAAGCGGGGACACGTTCATGTGGACGTCCCTGTGCTACATGGCATGGTCCGGCTGGAAGCAAAGCTATGGGACCTCCATCACCTGGCCCGTGGGCCCGGGGGCCCAGGGTAACCCGGGGATGGTGCAGCTCCTATCGACCACGCCGTACGGATTGGCGTATATCGGGATCAGCTATCTGTCGGAGATCGAAGCTGCCAGCGGGCTTCAGTGGGCGGCCCTCGGGGATAACAACGCCGACTACAACGGGGTCGTAACCGCGTCGGGAGCCGGTCAGCAGAACTACATTCTCCCCTCCGCGCAGAACATCAGCGAGGACGCGAACCTGGGGTTGCTGAACCTGCAGCCGCCGAGCGTCGCCGTCAGCCTGATCCTCGGAGGGGTCCCGGGAGCTACCAACCTCGTGAACGGCCGGGGAGGGACGAATGCCACCGCGGCCTACCCGACCCCCTACCCCGACACGAACCTGGAGTACCTTCTCGTATCGAGCGCACCGGCGAGCTCATCCCATCAGACCTGGGTTCTCGCGTTCTTGGAGTGGGCCCTCGCATACGGAGGAACCTATGCACCGAAGGTCTCGTTCCTACCGCTGACACCGGCGGTGATCGGATACGATATGCTGGCGCTGAACCAGGTTGCGATCGGCGGGTGAGATAGGAGAACCGAGTAGTACCCGTAATGCCCGAGCCCGAACCCGACCGTGAACCCCTTCCCGCGGAGGCGGCAGGCTCCCGACCCGCCGCCCCCGCACCATCTACCCGGCTCGGAATCCCGCGGAGCTGGTGGTCGTGGATTGGGAGCCCAGTGGCGCTCCTTCCCTTCTTGATCCTGGCACTGATCACCGGCGTCCTCCTGAATGCGAGCGCCTTGCGAAACTTCGGTTGGTCGTTCTGGAGCTTCAGCTACAATTTCCTCCCGCAGACCCCGGACCAGTCGAGTTGGGGAATCGGGGTCTTCGTTCTCGGTACCGCCCTGACCGCCGGATTGGCCATCGTGTTCGCCACGCTCTTGAGCCTCGCCTTGGCGGTTTCGGTGGTGGTCTACCTTCCGTCGGGCCCCAGCCGGGTGCTGAACATGCTCACGAACCTGCTCGCGGGGATCCCGAGCGTCGTCTACGGTATCTGGGGATTCGTCATTCTCGCTCCATACTTTGGGATCACGGTCGAACCGACGCTGCGATCGTTCCTCTTCTGGCTCCCGGGATTCGGGGGCCCCGCGTCGGCGATTGGGTCCTGGGGGATTCTGCTCGCGGTTTTCCTTCTGACGATCATGATCATACCTCTGACCACGGCGCTCATGCGCTCGGCCCTGCAGAGCGTGCCCCGCGATCTGGTCGACTCGGCGGTCGCTCTCGGGGCTACTCGCTGGGAGGTTGCCCGCCGAGTGCGCTTTAGGGTGGCCCGGCGGGGGCTCTCAAGCGCGGTCTTGCTGGGCCTCGGCCGTGCTCTCGGGGAGAGCGTCGCGGTGGCGATGGTCATCGGCGGCGTGACGAGCCTTCCCGTGAGCTTGTACTCCGCCTCGACGAGTCTCCCGTCCTTCATCTTCTTCCAGCTCGACAGTGCGTTCACGTATCCCGATCTCCTCGTGCTGCTCGTTGAGTTCGCGCTCGTTCTGTTGATCATCACGATGGTAGTGAACATAATCGCCCAGCGCCTCACCCAGACGGAGCTTGCGACCGCCACGACGGTCGGAACGCTGGTGGGCCGGGAAGGGGAGCTCGAACGATGACCGCAGGAGCGGAGGGCCTGGGGGAGGAAGCCCCGGCGCTGACCTACGCCTCCGTCTCGGGACGGACGCGCCGGCGGCTGATCTTCGACCGATTCATCCCGTGGCTGCTTCCTCTCGCTTTCGTGGTCGTGCTGTTCCCGTTGTTCGACATGATTTTCTGGGTAGCTCAGAAGGCGGTGCCGACCTTCACCTTGGCTACTTTGACCGAGACCCAGGTCGGGTTCGGTGGAGGACTCTACTCGATGATCCTCGGGACCTTGGTCCTGATCGCTATCGGAACGGCGATCGCTACCGGAATCGGCATGGCCGCCGGGTTTTACACGGCGGAGTACGCGCCCCGCCCCGTGGCCACCTTCGGTCGGCTCGCGGGCAACATCCTGGCCGGCGTTCCTGCGATCGTCCTCGGCTACTTCGGATACTATCTGCTCGTCCTCTACACGAACTGGGGCTTCACGACGCTCGCCGGAGGAATCGTGCTCGGAATCTTCATGACCCCTTACGTCTACCGCACCACGGACCTGGCGCTGACGAGCGTCCCTCCGACTCAGCGGGAAGCGGCGCTCGCGATGGGCGCACGGCCGCGTCAATATCTCCTTCGGATCGCGTTCCCGATTGCGCTCCCCACCGTCCTTACGGGAATCTTCTTCGCCATGGCCCTCGGGCTCGGAGAGGCGGCTCCCATTGTCTATACGGCGGGGTGGAGTTCCACCCCGATCACCGGCCTCATGCAGCCCACCTCCTTCTTGACCGGAGCGATTTGGCTGTTCTACGACCTCCCCCCCTCCGAAGGAACGCTCCTCACCCTAGCGTTCCAGGCGGCGTTCCTGTTGATCCTCATCGTCCTCGGCCTGAACGTGATCGTTCAACTCCTCTCGGACCGATTCCGCCGGCGCCTGCAGGGGCTCTTCGAATGAGCGCGGAAGGCGTTCCGACACCCAACGGCGTGGCCCTCCGCGTTCGTCATCTCTACGTCCGTGCACGAGACCGCACAATCCTGACGGACATCTCGATCGACATCCCCGACAAGGAAGTGACGGCGGTCATCGGACCGTCCGGTTGCGGCAAGACGACGTTCATCCGGTCCCTCAATCGGATGACCGAGACCACGCAGGGGCTCACCGTCCAAGGCTCGGTCCTGTACCGGGGCCAGGAGATCTATAGTCCGTCGGTCGCCCCGGTCCTCGTTCGTCAACGGATTGGCATGGTCTTCCAGCGTCCGACCGTCTTCCCCATCAGCGTCTACGAGAACGTCGCCTTCGGCCTCCGACTCGAGCACCAGCCCGAGGATCGAATCGAGCAGGAGGTCCAGCATTCGCTCGTGCGCGCCGGGGTCTGGGAGGAGGTCAAGAATGATCTCGACCGGCCGGCGCTCTCCCTCTCGGGGGGCCAGCAGCAGCGGATCTGCATCGCGCGGGCCCTCGCGGTGCGGCCGCGGATACTGTTGATGGACGAACCGACCGCGAGCCTAGACCCGGTCTCCACTCAGCGCGTCGAGGCGACGCTCGAGGAACTCAGCCAGGAGATTAGCATCGTCATGGTTACCCACAGCATCGCCCAAGCGGCTCGGGCATCCACCCGAACGGCGTATTTGTATCAAGGAAGGCTCATTGAGGAGGGCTCGACCGAGGAACTATTCGAACGTCCTAAACAAAAGCTAACGGAGGAGTACGTGACCGGGAGGTTCGGATGAGCCAGGGTCCCGCGCCGCCGGGAGAGCCTCCGGCCGGCATCGATCGCGAGTTGGAGAAGCTACGCGCCAGCGCCGTAGGGCTGGGTCAGTGGTCCCTCGGCATGGTGCACGACGGGTGGGACGCCTTCGATCGGGGGGATCTGGCCCTCGCACAAGCCGTGCTTGATCGCGACGATCGCCTCGATCAGCTCGATCAGGAAATCGAGCACGAGACGGTTGCCTTCCTAGTGACTCGGCGCCCCGCGGCGGTGGCGCTGCGCACCACCGTCGCCGTGCTCAAGGCCTCCACCCACCTCGACCGCATCGGCCGGCTCGGGTTCGACATCGCCCGGATGACCACGGGGGGTCCACCGGGCGGCAACCCCGAAGTCCGTGCGCTTCTTCAGTCGATGGACCGGCTGGCGGAATCGATGGTGCAGGATTCGCTCGAGTCGCTCGCGCAAGGGCACTCGGAGCTGGCCCGAGGGTTGTTCGTTCGGGACGACCAGATGGACCAGATGCACCGTCAGACCATGCGGCTCATCGTTCGAGAGCTTGAGCACGACCCTCCCTCCGCCCCGCGCCTTTCCAGCGAGCTGATGGCGGCACGGCACTTCGAGCGCATCGCCGATAATGCGTGCAAGATCGGCGAGAAGACGATCTACGCGATCACGGGCCAGCGTCGGTCGGAGTATCTTCCGCGGCACCCGTACACCCCGTATGCGCTCGAGCGACGTGACGGGTTCTCGCCGCACCGGTAGGCTCCACGGCGGTCCTACGCACCGGGGCCGAAGGCTCGGCCTTCGGTCTTGAGGTGCTCGATCGAGACCTGCGAGGTAGCGCGCGTCCGGCCTTGCAAGGGAAGGCGCCCGAGGATCACGCCACCGTACCCCTCGTACGCGCGCGTGCTGTGGAGTGTGAGGCAGCGATCCCGAAAGACCGAACGGCCCGTGAGGTCGGGATCGTGGCCGCGCAGCATGAAGGATAGGCCCGCACGGTCCAGAAACGAGGTCAGTTCCGCCTCGCCAAACGGTGTTCCCTGCCCTCTTCGACTTCGGGAGGCCGCGCACTCCGCCCAGGCCAGCTGCGCGACGAGCGGTTCATCGCGACGATCGAAAGCCGCCCTCCAGTCGTGGGGGTCGCCCCCCGTCGGGAACCCCGCATGCGCGAGGTACGGCCCCGAGGAGTGAAACGCCGCGAGGGGCCCGCGTCCGAGAAGGTCGATCAGCCTCTCGTACCGGCCCGGCTCGACTCCCCAGAGGTCACGGACCTCCCGACTCAGGGATTCCGGCCTCACGGGGATCGAGCGAACGGTCTCGTGATTCCCCTGGATGAGGATAACGCGATCCGGCTCGCGTGCGGTACACTGGAGTAGATAGAGTGCGTTCGCCACGCTCCCGGCTCCGCAATCGCCGGGAGTGCGATCCACGTAGTCCCCCAGGCCGATCAGGAGGCGGCGCCGAGTTGGTTCCTGATATCGTTCGACGATCGCCTGCGTTGTGCGCCAGTCGCCGTGAGTATCCCCAAACACGATCGCTTCCTCGGCCCGGAACGAAGAGAGGTCGAGCAAGGTGGGCCACGTCCGCACGTCCCTCTCGAGCCGGTCCAACAACCGGTCCGCTTCGTCCGCGGAGAGCTTCAGGATTCCGGCCGGGCCCACGAGTTCACTCACAGTGCCCCGTTCCGTGGCTCAAGGGCGGGTCGGATGCGGGGGGCCGGAAGTTCCGGAGACCGACGTCGCGCGTCGGACCTCCCTTTGAACCGGCGAATGCCCTAGGCAACAGGGTCCTAAGCCCTGCCTCGCGAGCCCCGTTCGAGATGGTCCCGAACGGATTGGCCGAACTGGAGCACCCCCGCAACCATGGATATCGTGAGCCCTGGGAGTAGCCCCGGCAGGATTTCCGGCGCGTGGATTCGCGGACCCACTCGGCGTTCGAACCTGCGTCGCAGGATCCAGAGTCCCGCATGATTGGCCACTACACTACGGGGCTACGGATATGCGAGCGGGACCCCGTTGATAAGATTGCCGTTCGCCGGTGCGGCCGACCGACCGAGCGCCCGCCGGCCGTCGGGGTTCGACCAAACTACACAAATACGCCGAGGCGCCTCCGAAATCGGGCTATGCCCGGGAGATCCCATGGACCAACCGGAATCTTCCGGGCCGGGCAGCCTCCCCCCGCTCGGAACCTCGAGCCGTAACGATCCCACATTGCGGCGGGCCGCGTTCGTCTACGCGGCGATCGCCGCGGGAGCGGTCCCGCTCGCCGTCTATTCCTTCGGACTGAACGGGACGACGTTTCTCTCCAACCTCCCTACCGCGTCCATCGACCTGAGCTTCTCGTTCACGAGGATGCTCCTCGCCTACCTCCTCTCGCTCGGCTTCGCCCTGGCCTATGGGTACTACGCATCGACCCACCGGACCGGCGAGCGTGTGATGATCCCCGTGCTCGACATCCTACAGTCCATACCCATCCTCGGGTTCTTCCCCCTAGCGATCCTCTTCTTCGTCCAGCTGACCCCGGGAAGCCCGATCGGTGAGAACCTCGCTTCGATCTTCCTCATCTTCACCTCCATGGCCTGGAACATGGTCTTCGGCGTCTACGAGTCGCTGAAGACCTTGCCGAACGAGCTCCGAGAGTCGGCGAACTCCTTCGGTTCGCATGGATTCCAGCGCCTGCGCCGAGTGGTCCTCCCGGCGACCGTCAACCGACTCGTGTACAACTCGGTGCTCTCCTGGACGGCCGGCTGGTTCTTCCTGGTCGAGGCCGAGATCTTCACGACGGGCAGCGCCCAACCGCTTCCCGGGATTGGGAGCTACCTCTCCCTCGCGGCGTCGAGCGGTGGGGCGGGGGCCTTCCTCGCGGGGCTCGTTCCGCTGATCGTTCTCATCGTCCTGCTCGACATGGGGGTCTGGCGCCCCCTCGGCCGCTGGGCGGAGCGGTTCCGGTACGATCAGACGTCGGCCGGCGCGACGATCGCCGAGCACGCCACCGAAGGACCGCGCCGGTTCCGGCGTGCCGCCGCGTACGTGACCCGCGGCGTTCGAACGGGGGTCGCGCGGGTGAGTTCTCCATTCGTCCAGTTCGCCGCGTTCACCTCCCGTCCGATCCGGGCCCGGGTGCGCAAACCCTTCTTCCGGACGGCCGTTCATTACGTGGCACTCGGAACGCTCCTGGTCGTCGTCTGGCTGATTTTGATCGCGCTGGGAGTCGCAGTTTACGAGGTGTTCTCTGGAACGATCCTCCCGAGCGTACGCGCTCAGATCCTCCTCCTGCCGGCGGCGATGGGAGCCTCTACGCTGCGCGTGGTGACCGCCTACCTCCTGTGCCTCGCGATCGCACTGCCGCTCGCCGCGTACCTCGCCCGGAGCCCCCACGCGGCGCGCGCCGGGCTGCCGATGGTCGAGATCATCGCCTCCTTCCCGGCGACCGCGCTGTTCCCGGTGATCATCTTCCAGCTCGTGCCGTACATCACGCCCCAGCTCGCGGCGCTCGTGATGCTGATGACCGGGATGATCTGGTATCTCTTCTTCAACCTGCTCTCGGGAATCCGTTCCGTACCACCGGATCTCGAGGAGGCCGCCCGGTCGTTCGGCCTCGACCGGCGCAAGATGTTCCGCCGGGTCATCCTACCGGGGACGTTCACGGCGTTCGTTACGGGCTCCATCACCGCGTTCGGCGGCGGCTGGAACACGCTCATCGTAGCGGAGTACCTGCAGGGGGGACCGGGCCAGCTGTTCCAGGTCTTCGGGATCGGCCAGCAGATCGATCTGGGCTACGCCCAGCAGAACATGGGTGGGATGCCGTTGATGGTCGCCGCCCTCCTCGTCCTGGTCGCGTCCGTGGTCGCCATCAACGAACTCATATGGAAACCGCTGTACCGAAAGTCGATCGACAAGTACCGATACGATTGAGGGCGGACGCGCAAGGGAGTTAGGGGCCGATGGCACTGATCGAGGTCCGGCACGTGGACAAGAGCTATCCCGGCCGGCACGGGACGATGATGATCATGCAGGACATCAATTTCCAGGTTGCCGACTCCGACTTCCTCGCCATCGTGGGACCGTCCGGCTGTGGAAAGTCGACCCTACTGCGGCTCATCCAGGGTCTCGATCTCGTGACGACCGGCGAGATTCGGTTCCGGGACCGGCCCGTCGCCGGAGTGGTGCCCGGCATGGCGATGGTGTTCCAGAACTTTGCGCTGTATCCGTGGCTGACGGTCCAGCAAAACGTCGCGTTCGGGGTCGAGGCGATGGGCTGGGACGCCTCCCGTATCCGCACGGCCGTCGAACGGTACATCTCCGTGACGGGCCGGTCCCGGAACCGGATCTCGCCGGTCGTCACGAGATCGAGACCCTGGATGAGCCGCAGTAGGGTCGACTTTCCACAGCCGGACGGTCCCACGATGGC
>JABEUK010000044.1 GCA_013044425.1 Thermoplasmata archaeon
CGGAAGAGGCGTAGAGCCCGCTCCCGAACATGACCGCAGAGGAGGACGAGCCCTCCCTCGACACCGATCCCCGACCGGTCCGGCGAGGCGAGGGAGAGGTCTCGCAGTGGCCGCGGGGTCTCGTCGAGTACGTCACGCGCGGACCGGTGGACGAGGGGGTGCCTTCCGAGGACGAGGACCGCACCGGGCAGCGACTGCATCTCGCGTCTCGCCTCATCGCCGTGCTTCGAGCGCGCGGGGTCGAAGTTGCCCCGTACGTCGATCGTCTTCGCAGGGCCGATCGCGCCTATCGAGACGGGGACCGGTCGGAAGCCTCCCGCCTCGTGGACGATCTAATCGGCGATTTGGGCGACCGGGCCGTCACGGAGTTCCCGTCCTCCGAAGCGGACCGCTAGGTTTTGAACCGGTCGGCCCTCGGAGTCGACGATGGCGCTCGCGCGGTTCGGCACCTTCTCGATTGTCGCCTACGATCGGGACCGACAGCTCTGGGGAGTGGCGGTCCAGTCGAGATTCATCAGCGTCGGTTCGGTCGTGCCCTGGGCGGAGGCCGAGGTCGGAGCCGTCGCGACGCAAGCCTACTCGAACGTTCGATACGGCCCCGAAGGATTGGCGCTCATGAAGTCGGGGCTCCGGGCGACGGAGGTGGTTCGTAAGCTGACCTTGGCGGACGAGGGGCGGGACCATCGCCAGCTTGGCGTGGTGGACTCGAAGGGCGAAGCGGCGGCCTACACCGGAACGAAGTGCATGGACTGGGCCGGTCACGAGGTCGGTGACGGGTTCGCGTGTCAGGGGAACATTCTCTTCGGCTCGGGAGTCGTCCGCGCCATGGCACGCACCTTCGAATCGACCCCGGGAGACCTCCCGGAACGCTTGCTCGCGGCCTTGAGCTCCGCGCAGCGCGAGGGAGGCGATCGGCGCGGAATGCAGTCGGCAGCGATGCTCATCGTTCGCAAAGGTGGCGGATACGATGCGGGATCCGACCGCTGGGTCGATATCCGGGTGGACGATCATCCGTCCCCGATCGAAGAGCTCAAGCGGATCTTCAAGCTCTACGATCTCACGCTGCTCAGCCGGGAGGATCCGGCCAGCCTCCAAACGATCGACTCCGACCTCGCGAGGGCCCTCCAACACGACCTCGGCGTGCTCGGATATTACAGCGGCCGATCGCACGGGGTCTGGGACGACGCGAGCCGAGCGGCGTTCGCGAAGTTCATCAACGAGAACAATTTCGAGAACAAGTTGCGGGACGATGGGAAGGTCTGGCCCTCGATCATCGTCCATCTGCGCGAACTATCGCAGGGCGAGGTCCAACGACGCACGAAGACGGCCCCGATCGTCTCGGGCGCGCTCTCCCAAGGACCGGGAGCGAAGGCGCCCAGGGGGAGTCCATCGACGCACGAGAAGCACCACGCCTCGAAGTGACCGTCGAGATCCGGCGTACCTGGCCCTCGACCGACATCGCGGCGCGCATCGCCAAGGTCGTTGCCGTGGACAATCCGGAGTACGTCGAGGTCCGCGCGCAAGGCGCGGAGCTGATCGTGCGAGTTCGGTCGACCTCCGCTGCAAGCGCGCGAGCGAGCGTCGATGACCTCCTGGCATGCCTGCACGTCGCCGAAGCGACCGTCGCGGTGACGCAGCAGCGCTAGAGGCCCGGGCCGAGGAGGGCCGGGAGGATCTCCTCCCACGGCCCTGCGAGCCCGAGGTCGACACCTCGGAAGACGGCCGCCCCCGGGTCTCGATTGATCGCGATCAGGCGATGCGCACGACGCCAGCCGACCATGAAGTTCGCACCGCCCGAGGTCCCGATCAAGATCCCAAGCGGGGGAGCGACCGACCGGCCCGTGAGGCCGACCTGCAGGTGCGGGGGAACCCATCCGGCGTCTACCACACGACGCGAGGCCACGAGGGCTATCCCGCGTGCGGCGAGCGTCGGCAAGAGCGCACGGATCTGCTCCGGCCCGCCGATCCCCATTCCCACAGCCACCACCACTCGGGCGAGATCCGGCCGACCGAACTCGGGAAGTCGCTCGATCCCGCCGTCGAGCGCCTGGATGGGGCTGGCGGGCGGCTCGAACGGGATGTCGACCCAGTCGAGGGGGTCACCGGAGAGGGGGGCGATATGGGCGTTCCTCCGGGGACGGAAGGTTACGATGCTGGGCCGGGTCCGGGTCACGACGCTCGCACGGTACCCGCCACCGAACGATGGCTTGGTCCATACGAGCTGGCCGGCGGGGCCCGAGTGACAGTCCTCGACATCGGTCACGATACCCAGAGCGCGTCGTCCGGCAAGGCGCCCCGCGGTCTCACGCCCGGCGAGGGTGCTCGGAACGATCACCGCGGCCGCGTGCGGACGGCGGTCCATCGCTCGCTCCAACCCGAGCGTGGCGACCACCGAAAGGATGTGCTCGCTCGGCCCGTGCAATCCGTACCCTCGGGCCGCGCCCGCGCGCCGCAGCCGTTCGGCATCCTCCGAACTCGGATGGGGGCCGACCCAAACGGCGGATGGCCAGTGATCTGGAATGCGCCGCCGCATTTCCGAGAGGATCTGGAGGGCGAGCGGGTCCAAACCCCCATCCGGTGCGCTGGCGAGGACGAGAACTTCGCGATCGTACGATGCATCGGCCGCGAGCGACGAAAACGGTCCGCCTTCGGGCGTCGTAAGGCTCGGGGGCGCATCGATCCACGTCCGGCCCTCTCGAATCCCCTCCGCGAGCGTCGGACCCGCATAGGTCCGCGGGATCCGTAGGGGAGCGTCCGATGCGACCTCGACGAGCGTCGTTTGGGAGCCAACTCGACCGACCTCCCGCGGTCGAAACCCAAGATCGGAGATCGTCCATCGCTCGATCGGATGGGTCGCTGCGGCGGCGAGGTCCGCGGGCGTCCCCTTTCTCGGCTTTGCGATCTTCTCTCCTACCGCGATGAGGCACGGCGCGGTCACGCGGTAGCGAGCCCACCCGTCCTCGGTATCGGCCGTGACGTCGAACTCGAAGCCGGACTCGGAACGGGCGATCGATCGGGCCCGCACGATCGGCACCGCCCACAGCAGCGGCGCGAGGGCTCCGGGGACGATCCCGCTCTCGCCGTCCGTCGAACGATCCCCCGTCAATACGAGCGAGCGGCCGAGCCGCTGCACCGCACGTGCGAGCACCCGCGCGGTCACGAGCGCGTCCGAGCCGATCAGCGCGTCGTCGGAGATCAGGATGACCCGATCGACCCCGATCGCGTACGTCTCCGCGAGAAGGGGTGCGATCTCGGGGGGTCCCATCGAGACGAGCTGGACCCTCTCGCCGGGCCGCCGAAGGTCGAGCGCTACGCGCACCGCGCGCTGATCGAACGGGTTGAGGAACGCCGCTGCACCGGTCCGGACGACCGTTCGTTCCTGCGGATCGAACCGCAACGCGTCGCGGTCGAGCGTCGCCTTGACGAGTACGGTGAGGTCCATGGTCGTGCGACCCTCCTGTTGCAACCGCCGCCGAACTCAACCCGGGACCGCGGACCGGCCGAACGGATATGTAGCGTTCCTCGATGATGCGTACGTGGATCGGACGGTGCCCGCGACGTCCACGCAGTCGGTCTCCCCCCAGGGCGGCGCGTCCCGGGAGTTCGCGCGGTACGCCGCGGCGGTCGCGATCACCGTCGTGGCCATCGCGAGCCAGTATTTCGCCCCGCAGCTGGTTCCGGCCTTAAAGGCGGTCTACGACAACCTGCCGGGCGACCTCTGCGTAGTCTATGGGATTCCGGTCGTCGCCTTCGTGATCCTGGTGGGCACCGGACCCCTGCGCCATGCGACCGACCGCCTCCGTTCGGCGGTCTGGGAGGGATTTCGTTGGTACGGGTCGATGGCCGCGGTGGCACTCGTGGTGACGGCGATGCTCACCGTCGCCTATACGATACTGGATCCCTCCGCGCTTGCGTTGCTCGACCGTCCGAACCCTGCACTCGAGCTCGCCCAGGGCAACCCCTGGTTCTTCGTCGGCTTCTCCTTCGTTATCGGGGCGTTCGAGGAGACGATTTTTCGTGGGTGGATATTTGGCTTCTGGCTCGGGCGGACGCCGGGATGGATCGGGCCCGCGATCTGGACGAGCGTACTCTTCGCCGCGGTACATCTCTACTACGGGACCACCTACGGAGCCGCCGCCCCGCTGATCTTCCCAACGCTCTTCCTGACGGGGTTCGCGTTCGCCGCGGCGATGCGCTACTCCGGTGGGAACATCGTCGTGATCGCCCTCCTACACGGGGCGACCGACGCCGCAGCGTACCTCACGCTCGTATCGCCAGCCGACGGCTTGGTGCTCCATTACGGATTGGTCACGATCGGGCTCGCGATCGCTCTCGCGACCTATCTGAGCCTGACCTACCGGGTGTTCGATCCGCCGGTCGGCTGGTGGCCCTCCGCTTCGACCTCGCGCTCAGAACTGCCGTGCGGAGCGGGTGGCGAGCCACCGCCCTGGAGCTCGGGGCGCTTATCCGGGTCCCCGACCGGCGGGGAAGGGGCGCGTCGGGTCCCGGGCACCCCCTCCGTTAGCATCTTGAACCGCTCCCGTCTCCCCTTGGAGGAATGGCGGCCCCCGACGATGCGCACATGCGCGAGATCCTGACGAAAGCACACCGGATCGCGATCGTCGGACTCTCCGACAAACCCGAGCGAGATTCCCATGAGGTCGCCCGATACCTCCAGTCCCAAGGGTACTGGGTGATCCCCGTGAACCCGACCGTGGCCGAGGTGCTCGGGGAGAAGTCCTACTCCTCGCTGACCGCGATACCGGTGGACATCCATCTCGACATCGTCGACATCTTCCGAAAGAGCGAGGATGTTCCCCCGATCGTCGAGGAGGCCGTCGCCCGAAAGACCCCGACGATCTGGATGCAGAGTGGCATCGAGCATCACGAAGCGGCTGCGAAGGCCCGGACGACCGGCGCGACCGTGTACGAGAACCTGTGCATCATGGCCCAGCACCGCCGCTTGCGCATTCCGGCCAAAGGGCGCGGACGCTAGGCCGGAGGAGCTCCGTGACCGCATCGCCTGCTTCGGTACCGATCTCGCCGTCGGCGACTCCCGGGGGCCCGCCCTCGCCTCCGAAACCAGGGGCCGCATCTCTCCCACCGCGCACCGGGCAGATCATCGACCGAGGGACCGTTCGACGGGAGTCGATCCGCGCCGAGATCTGGGCGATCGATGGAACGGCCAAGGTCCTCGGCAACGTGGACGTAGACCGAGCGGACCTTCGCGGGTTCGTGACCGTCGCCGGGGCCCTCCGCGCGGACCGGGTGCTCGCCCGTGGAGAGCTCGAAGTGGTCGGGATCGTGACGGCGCGTGGCACGCTCGAGGTTCGTGGCCAGTGCCGGAC
>JABEUK010000045.1 GCA_013044425.1 Thermoplasmata archaeon
GAACGAGCGGAGCTGGCGGAAGCTCCAAGAGAGGTGTCGTCGCCGCTGGGAGCGCCGAACCGTGGTCCGCTCGCGGATGCCCCCGAGGTCTTCGAGGGCGACCGCACGCTTCGTGTCTTCGGCTCGCGCGACGATACTCTTGGAGATGCAATGGTTGGTCTGGCGGCGGAAGTGGGCCTCGCGTCGCCGGGTCCGTTGAAGGTGCCGGCGGGCACTCGGGGTCCCCGACCGTTGGAGGTCGGCCCGAAGGCGATCCGCTCGGACCCGGACACGGTCGATGGACTCCGAGGCGTAGGTCTTCCCATCGGAGTCGGCGGCGATATTCACCACCCCGAGGTCCACTCCGAGCGCCCCGACGGGGTCGTAGGGTGTGGCTTCGGGTGCCTCGACCACGACGGCCAGATAGAATGTCTTGTCCCGGTAGATAAGGTCGGCCTGCCCTCGGCGCGGGCGCTCCACGAGTATCGCCCGCTGGTAGTCCCCGAGGCGGATGGGCACGGTCGCTCGTCCGTCGAGGGTCAGGATGGATGCAGCGTCGAGGGACTTGAAGGAGAGTATCCGCTGGTCGTAGGGGACGGCGCCGCGAGAGCGGAAGGTCGGTTTCTTGGTGCGGTCGCGCTTGTACGCTTCGACTACCTTGGCGATGGCCCGGACCGCCATCTGGGCGGAGAGGCTGAACTGTTCGCGGACCTGACGGTAGAGCATCCGCTGGAGGAGTACCTTGCTCACGCATTTCTCCCGGAACGCCACGTCCGCAATGGTCGAGCAGGCCGCGTTGACCCGCTCCATCGTCTGGAGCAGACGGGTGTGGTCCACCGGCGACGGGTCGAGGCGGAGCATCAGGGTCTGGAGCATCGGCAGATGGAGGCATGGAATCCATATAAGTGTCGCGGATTCCTCCCCCAACAAGTTGGGGGGCTTCCTCCGCGAGGTCATCGTGAGACCACGAAGTACTCCGTCCGCGTGACGGGCCGCGAATTCCCGCTGATCCTCAAGACGCTCGCACCCACCCTCTCGAAGTTCCCACCGCCCTCGGGTGACAGGAGTTCGTTTGTAGTCTGCCGCGGTCGGGCCATCACCATCCGATGCAGGCCCCACCCGCAGGACCGGCCAACGTGACGTCGGCCGAATCCCCCGTTCCCTCTTCGGTCGGGCATCCGATTCTGACCGCCCTCGTTTCCCTCGAGCTCGTGCTCCTTGGAATCCAGTTCGCTCTCGGAATGTTCCTCAACCTGTTCGTGGCGCTCCCCCCCTTCGGAAGCTACGGCATGATGGGCATGATGTCCGCTTCGGGAATGCCCGCTCTGATGGCCCACATGATGATCGGGTACGCCCTCGGCGCACTCGCCCTCGTCATTCTCGCAGGGGCGTTGGCGGTCGCGGCCCAGAACCTCCTTCTGGTCGCTACCACTGCGGCTACCTTCGTCTCGATCCTGGCGGCAGGGATCGGGGGCCTCGCATTTCTGTTCGGAAACCAGAACAACGCGTACTCCTTCCTCATGTCGACCGGGTTCCTTTTCGCCTTCACCTTCGCATTCCTCAGTCTTCTGCTGGTGGCAGGATCGGGATCGCGAGAGCCACCGGTCCGCGGCCCACCGAGACCGACGTAAGCCTCAGGAATCGCACCCCGACTTCGCTGGGCTCGCGGCAGTTCGTACCCGACCCATGGGCTCGTCGGGTGACGGGGCCCGGGGCAGCGTTCGCTCGCGGCTATGGAGGAACCGGCGCACTCAGGGCTTCAGGTCACTGGGGAGGGTGAACACGTACGGCCATGGAATCGCCCAACCTCCGGAGGCCGCACTACCGGGCTCGGATGCTCAGTCGGTGAGCAGTACGTCGCCCCGAGATAGGATCCGGGCGACCTCAGGGCGAATGATCTCCGTTGGAAGCGCCTCTCCCTTGGAGAGGGCCTCCCGGATGCGGGTCTGACTCGCGTCCAGTCGGTGCTCCGGGGAATGCACGCAGGTGCGCGATGTGGCCATCCACCCGCAGACTCGGCAGAAGAACGTCTCGGCGAACTTCAGGGGCGTGACGCCAATGGGGTACTCGTCGAAGATCCGCTGGCACGCGAACGGGTCGTAGTACTTGCCCACCCCCGCTTGGTCGCGGCCGACGATGTAGAGCGAGCATCCAAAGTTCTTGCGAACGGTCGCGAGGAACAGTGCGGCCTTCGGTCCTCCATAGCGCATCGAGATGCTGAGGGCAGAGAGGAGGACCCGGTCCGGCGGGTAGTAGTTGCGAACGAGCTCCTGGTACGCCTCCAGGACCACCTCGGGGCGGTAATCGCCCTTCTTCAGCCGCCCGAGCACGGGATGGATGAAGAGGCCGTCGACCTCCTCTCGCTCCAGCGTGCATCGTTGGAGGTACTCGTGGGCCGTGTGGGGAACGTTCCGGGTCTGGTAGGCGGCCACATTCTTCCACCCTCGACGCGCGAACTCTTCTCGGGTCTCGGCGGGGGAAAGTTCGAGGGCGCCCGTGGGGTGGTCGAGGCGTCGCAGGAGGTCGATGCGTCCGGCCAGGGCCGTCTCGCCCGCCGCGAACACGTCCGCTACGTTCGGGTGGTGGAGATCGGTCGTCGCGTAGACGCCCTCGGCGTATCGCTTCTTGTCGTATCGGAACTTCTCCTCGATGCGGAGCAACGCGAACAGGCTCCCGGAGGTATCGAGGAGGCCCACTTCGTCCCCGGCTCGGACCTGGTCCACGACGGCGATGTTCTCCGCGCCCGCGGGCGCGAGCAGGATCGGGATCGTCCACGGGAGCCCGTTGGGGAGACGGTTGGAGGACAGGATCGACTCGAGCGCCGCGCTGTCCTGGAATCCTTCGAGCGGAGAGTACGCTCCGACGCCGATCTTCTCGGCGTCGTAGACCTGGTCGATGAACGGGGAGATCTTCAGCAGGTCGCCGACCTCGGATTCGCGTCGGGTCCGTTCCGAATGAGAGACCCGACGGTCGACCAGTCGACCACCGTGAGGCGGCGGGATCATGCGCTCACCAAGGGCCGGGGAGGGTCCGGGATATTAGACTCTACCCGCCGGCGGGTCCGACCGTGGTCTCCGGAGGCCTTCCTCATCATGGCTCCGGGAGGGGATCCGGTGCGTGCGATCCCCGCGTTCCTTCCTCGATCGTGTACGGACGCCACGAACCGTTCACGAGCCGCCGCACGGTCAGGTCCCGCGTCGAGCGAACGGGCCGCTTCGCCGGGATCTCGGCCATGAGGATCCCCTGGTGGCCGAACCTCTGGAAAAGGTCCGACGTATGGATCGTCAGGAGCCGACCGCCGTGCATCGAGCGACCGAGATGGACGGGGGCATGGCCCTTGATCATCACCTGCCAGCCGTTCGTCCGTAGGAACCCTTCGAGCTCCTGGGCCGTGTAGGCGAACCCCACACCCCGATCCTCGTAATCCTCGATCGGATCGCTCCACAAGAGTCCCTCGAGGACCGCGGCATCCACGGGTACGGAACGCCCGAGATCCCATCGATGGGGCGGGGGGATGCCCCCGTGCGCGAGGAAGACCCCGTTCTCCGAGACGGCGGCCGCCGGAAGCCGGTCGCAGAGATCGAGACACCGCGAGTAGATCGCGAGCGCCTCGCCGCGAGGAACCTCGCGGCGCAGCTCCTTGAGAAACGTCATCACCGGAACGGGGAACCGGCGCGGAGCCTCGTGATTGCCCCTCAGGAGGATCACCTCGTGGGGGGCTCGGGCGGCCCAGGCGAGCAGGAACGCGAGATTCCAGACCGATCCGCCCGGGAGGCTGGTCGGTTCCGGCTCGGACCGCGTGGCTCGATCGATGTAGTCGCCGAGTCCGACGAAGCGCTGAGGTGGGTCGTGGGCCCGGGCGTAGCGCACGGCCCGTTCCACGGAGGCGTAGTCGCCGTGGCTGTCCCCGATCACCTGGATCGGGCGGTCGGACGGCAACCGGACCAGTGACGCACCGTCCGAGCCGCGCAACGCCTCTTCCACCGCGTCGAGAAAGGCGTGGAAGTCGGCGACCGGCCGGCCCTGGAGGTGGCACGGGTCGTTGGATACCGACTCGACGAGGTCCACGGAGATCTCTTCCTGTTGCTCCGCGAGAACGAGGTCGATCCGGCGGTGATGGTCGGCTAGAAGAGCGCGCGGTAGGGCCGGGTGAAGACCTTCCACTCGCCCGACGCCGGCTCGTAGACCGAATTCACGAAGCAGTGCCAGTTCTGGTCGTCGACATGGGGGTAATCGGCGCGGTAGTAGTAACCGGGCCAGCGCGTTTCCTTCCGGAAGAGGGTGTGTCGGACCACGGCCTCGGCCGTCCAGAGCCGGTGGTTGAGCTCCCAGACGCGTTGGAGCTGGTGGAGGTCCTTCGCCGCCATGGACCCTAGGTCCACCCGTAGCCGACCGAGATGCTCCAGTGCCCGGTTCAAGAGATGTTCGTTCGTGGTGTAGTTGGCGCTCACACCCCCGGCGTACTCGTCCATGATCTTTTCGAGGCGGTTGAGCCCCTGGTCGGGGAACAGGTAGTCCGGGCTGACGGTCCCGGTCGTGACGTTCCCCTTCTTCGCCTCGTACCGTTCCATCGGAGCGTAGACCGTCGAGCGGAACTTCGCGATCGTCGTCTCCGATACGCTCGGGGGTTCTGGATGATCTTGGAGGAAGGCGACCGCGGCCTTCGCGGCGAGTCGGCCCTCGGTGTACGACCCGCTCGAGAATTTGTGCGCCGAACCTCCCACGGTGTCGCCCGCCCCGAACAGGCCCTGGATCGTGGTCATGCGGTTGTAGCCCCAGGAGTACTCCCCGAGCGCGACGTCCTTCGGGCCGCTCGTCCACGCGCCCGCGCAGACGGCGTGCGAACCCATCACGTACGGCTCGGAAAGAATCAGCTCGGAGGGAACCTTCGTCGGCTCGATCCCCTGGGAGGCCCAGGTGACCGCCTGACCGATCGTCATGTTGAGGAAATCCTCCCAACCGATGGCTTCTTTCTCGGGAGTGTCCAGGACCCGCTCGGTGTGCAGGAGAATCGGTCCCTTGCCTTCGAGGATCTCCTGGAGCATCAGATGATTGCGCAGACAGGTCGGCATCGGCTTCGCGTCCGCGTAGGCGCCGACGCGGGTGCGCAGTTCGGGAAGTCGGGCCGACTCGAAGTGTTCCCCGGCGGCGTTGGTCGCCACCGCCTTCAGCATCAGGAACCACGCTCCCACGGGGCCGTAGCCGTCCTTGAAGCGCGTCACCACCAGACGATTCTCCATCTGGGTCATCTCGGCACCCATCTGGATCAGGAGCGCGTAGGCCGATCCGCTCGCCCAGGGAGGGTACCACGTCCGTCCGGCACCCTCACCGGCGGACCGGGGACGGTAGATGTGCGACGCCCCGGCGGCCGCCACGATCACCGCCTTGGCTCGGAACACGTAGAACGAGCCGTCGCGCACGTTGATCCCGATGGCGCCCGCCACCCGCTTCGGGTCGTTCGCGTCCGGCAGGAGGTGCGTCACCACGATCCGCTCGTAGATCTCGGAAGCGGCCTTGCGCGCCGCCTCGGCGACGATCGGTTTGTACGACTCCCCGTGGATCATGACCTGCCAGCGGCCCTCGCGGACGTACTTACCCGTCTGGGGATCGGTGAAGATCGGCAGCCCCCACTCCTCGAACATGTGCACCGTCGAGTCGACGTGCCGGGCCATGTCGTAGACGAGGTCCTCTCGGGAGAGTCCCATCAGGTCGTTGCGGACGTACCGGACGAAATCCTCGGGCTGGTTCTCGTTCCAGCGCATCCCCATGTAGCAATTGATCGCCGAGAGCCCTTGGGCGACCGCCCCGCTGCGCTCGATCGCAGCCTTCTCGGCGACGACGATCTTGAGCCCGCGGCCCCAGTACCGGGCCTCGTACGCCGCCCCGCAGCCGGCGAATCCTCCGCCGATGATCAGGATGTCGCAGTCCACGATGTGGGTGGCAAAAGAGGAAGGATCGCCCATGATCGTCCCCTCCCGATGGTCAGGCCCCCGCGCTCGCGGGTCGGGGAAGCGTAGGCAGCGCATCGACGGCTAGGTACTCGGGCTCGAAGGAGAGCAATTCGCTCCGGAGCGCCTCGACCGGAGGCTCGGGAGCCTCCTGCGGCGCGCGGATCGAACCCCAGGGGGTCGTACGGATCGGGAAGATGAACTCCTTGGTGTCCCCATTGAGCATCCGGATCTTCCACTGGATCCGATCCAGGGTTCGCGTCGGGACGACACTGTGGCCGAGCGGGGCGAAGTCCGCATACCCGCGGATGTCGATCGCCGCCTCGGGGCAGGACTTCACGCAGCAGTAGCATTCCCAGCACATCGGCGGTTCGATGTTGTAGGCCCTTCCTTGGACCGGGTCGATGTGCATGATGTCGCTCGGGCAGATCTTGACGCATTCCATGCAGCCTTTGCATTTGTCCGTCAGCACGTACGTAGGCATGGTTCGATCCGAGGGGCCCTCGCCGCGACGGGCCCTTGCGGAACCCGCGACCGCGGAGATCTCCCGGACCACCGATTCGGTGGTCCGTTAAAATACCTTCGACATTTGTCCAATCATTGCAAAACCCTCGTTGGTCACGGACGCATCCGCCGCAGATCCCGAGAGGACCGCGCCGCCCCGGAAATCGTTAACCGTACCGGAAGTGGACGCCCCGACTCCCGACCGGAAAATCCCACTGGAGGGCTCGGTTGCCCAACTCGTGGCAGGCGACCCGACAGGCCCCGAGCTCGAGGCAGTTCTCGTAGTTGATCCGAAGATGGTCCGCGTCCCAGTGATAGACCTCCGCGGGGCAGACCTTGATGCACGGCTTGAGCACACAGGTCCGGCACAGACGGGGATCTGCGATCTTGAGATGAGGCACCTTATCGGTGGTGAACGAGTCGGCGCCGAGGCGTTCCGAGACGCTCAGTCGAGCGGCCACGATCCGTTCCGCCTACGCCGGGTGGACCGCGGCCTCGACCTGAGCCCGGAGGGGAGGCACGAGTTCGGGGAGCCAGTGAGCGCAACGAACATGCTCGGACATCCGACGAAGGACCTCGTCGGAGGAGGGAGCTCGCAAGGCCCACTCGCACGGGAATCCCACGGACCGGCATTCGAACATCACTTGCGTCATTGTTCCCTCGTTCCGCATGGGCGGTACGGATCCGCACCGCCGACCAACGCTTGCAGGTGTCGGTCGGTGATAAACTCTCGCCCGCTCGACGCCCCTCCGCCCGCTCGAACGACGATCCGGTTCCTTCCCCCGCCACGATAAGGCACTCCGGGCCCATTCGATAAACGAGCATGCCGAGAACGGACATCGGCACCGACGATGTCCCCCTGCCGGTGGTCCGATCTCCCTCCGGCCCGCCGACCGCTTCGGACGCGTCGTTTTCGATCGGACGGCTCGATCGCTCGCGGATCCGTTGCGTACTCGCGGTGATCTCGGGAAAGGGCGGAGTCGGCAAGACGTTCGTCACCGCGTACCTCGCGAGCGAACTCCATCGGGACGGAGCCAGGGTGGGAGTGCTGGACGCGGACATCACCGGCCCGTCGATCGCGCGGGTCTTCGGCGTGGCCGAGGTACCGCGCTTGAACCCGGACGGGCGGACGATCGAGCCGCTGCGCTCGAAAGGCGGCGTCTATGTGATGTCGATGGCCTCCGTGACCGCCTCGAGCAAGATCCCGCTCATCTGGCGCGGCCCGATGGTCAACAGCGCGATCCGAGGGCTGTACCGGGACACGGCGTGGCCCGAACTCGATTATCTCCTCGTGGACCTTCCGCCCGGGACCAGCGACGCCCCCATGACGGTCTTTCAGTCGCTCGATCCGGACGGGACCATCCTGGTCACGGCACCGACGGAACTTTCGGCGGAGGTCGTCGCCAAGGCCGCAGAAATGGCCCGTACGTTCCACGCACCGATCCTGGGCCTTATCGAGAACATGGCGTACTTCGTCTGCCCTCACGGCGAGCGTGTGGAACTGTTCGGTCCGTCGCGGGGTCCCGAGTACGCCACGCGCATGGGGGTCCCGTTCCTCGGAAGCCTCCCGATTTCCACGGGGCTGCCCGGCCTATCGGACGCCGGACGGCTGGAAGAGTTCACCAGCGCCGAAGGCTCGGTCCTCGCCCGAAGGTTGCGACTGCTCGCCGATCGGATCGCGCAAGCCCGCCGCCCACGGGACGGGTCCGGTGGAACTCCGGGATCCGCCGTCCTTCGGGGACCCTGAGATGTCCACGCCCGCTCCCCCGCATCGGCCCGACCGCTCCGTACGGATCGTGCGTCGGTTCGGCGATCCGTTCGAGGCCGAAAGCGCGGAGGGCGATCCCGCAGCCTCGGAACCGGAGGACGTTGCCATGCTCAACCGGATGTTCTACGATAGCTCGGTCGATATC
>JABEUK010000046.1 GCA_013044425.1 Thermoplasmata archaeon
CCCCGCCGCCGAGCTCGAGATAGACGCGGACCGCGGTCCCGGGCTCCTGGCTCTTGATGAGCTCCCGGACCTGATCCTGCGCTTCCTTGGTTACGTCCACTTTGATACTATTCATGTGTAGGGCCCTCCTCGCAACCCTGCTCGATGATGGGTTCGGAGCCTATTTAGCGTTCCCGGAAGCGGAACGGCTCACGCGGAGAACGACTTGCCACAGGAGCAGGTCTCTTTCGCGTTGGGGTTGTAGATCTTGAAGCCGGACTCTTCCAGTCCCATCAGGAAGTCGACCTTGAGCCCCTCTAGGAGCGGAGCGCTCGCGTGATCGACGACGACCGTGAGCCCATCTTCGCGGTAGGCGACCTCGTCGCCGGTCTCGAGCTTGTCGAAGCTCATCCCGTAGGAGAGCCCCGAGCATCCCCCACCCTGGACGTACAGGCGTAGGGCCGAGTCGGGCTTTCCCTGCTTTTCCATGATCTTCAGCACCTGCTCGCGGGCCGAAGGGGTCACCTCGATGGTTACCATGAACGCCTCCGATCGTTCTAGCTCGGGTGGAGGGATAAGGGTTGCCCATCCCGTGAACAGCGCGTAGCGCGGTCCCCCGACCGGCTTAATGTACGCTTCGCCCTTGGTCGAGCCATGTGTCGCCTCTTCGGCCAGTTGACCGTCGTGGACCAGCCCGCCCACGCCTGGCTGCTCGATTCCGAGCGCTCGCTCTTCCGGCAATCGAACGTGAGCCCGGAGACCGCGCAGGCCGATGGATGGGGTATCGCCTGGTATGAACCGGATGGGCCGATCCACATCGAGAAAGGAGTCGAGGGGGCGTTCGCATTGACGGAACGCGCGCACTTCGAGCGAGCCTCGCGAGATGCCCGCGGCACGCTCGTCATCGGCCACCTGCGCCATGCGAGCAACCCGCTCGGTCTTCCGCGGGAGAAGCTGCTGGCGCTGGAGAACAGCCAGCCGTTCCACGGTTCGAAGGAGATCTTCGCGCACAACGGCGCGATCCCCCTTCCCACCCAGACACGCCCGTACCTGGGCCGATTTGATGTGAACGTGCGGGGGGTCAACGACAGCGAAGTGCTCTTCTGGCTCCTCGCGCACCACGTGGGGGCCTCGGGTAACCCGCTCGCGGCCTACGCTCGGTCGGTGGAAGATCTCGTTCAGGTGTGGGAAGCGAACGGACGCCCCGGAACCGCGCCGTACTCCGGGTTGAACGTCCTGTACTCCCCCGGACCGGATGAGCTCTGGGCGTTTTGCCATTGGAAGGGAGACTTCGGCTGCGGCCTCCTCGCCTCCGATCGTCCGTACTACGAAATGACGTACCGCGAGGAACCGGGGCAGTTGATCGTCGGGAGCGAACCGTTCGACGGCCGGGGCGGATGGACAAGCCTCTTTTTTTTTTAATGATACGGCGACCACCGAGAGGGACACCGCCTGCGCATCCGCACCGGATCGATCCCCCTCGCGGCCTCCGCACTCGACCCGATCTCACCGGCGTAGGTGCGGGGCACCCGGGCGGCTCGATGACCTCGAGCGAGATGCTCTCTGGTCCGGACCTCGGCGGAGGCCTCCTCCACCAGCTCACGATCGACCGGGAGGGAGATCGGACCGGCTACACCTTCCATGCGCAGGACGGCGGGGCCGATGCGGGGGGTCCGTCGAAAGGCCCACCGGAGCCGTTCGGATACCGGATCCCTCCGACCGCCTGCACGTTCGGGGGGCCCCGCTGCTGGCACCGCGAATTCCGTCTCGGGGAGGCCGAAGCGCCGCGCGTGCGCATGGCCTACAATCGGATGCGGTTCGTCATGGCGCCGATGCTCGAACAGCGCTACGGCCGCCGACCCCCCACGATCGACGCGGCGCTGGAAGAGATCGCGGGCCGGCTGTCGGAACCGGCGCGCGGACCGGCGTTTCCCTGGTACGTGGGCGGATCGACGGCCTCGTATCTCTTGGGCGCGGCGATCGCTCCGGAGGACATCGACCTCGGTACGACCCGCGAGGGGATCGACCGCATCGCATCGGCATTATCCGAGTATCTCATCGAACCCGCGGCGACGACCGACTGGCCGCGCGTGGGCGAAGTGTACGCCGCGCGCGCCTTCGTCGGGACCGTCCGAGATGGGGCGCGCGTGGAGTGGGCCCATCGCGAGGGCGTTCCGTCCACCGGGCCGGGGGAGTGGACGGGTGATCTCGCTCGCGTTCGGACCGAACCGGTGGACTTCCACGGCTTCACCCTCCGGGTCACGCGGCCGGAGTACGCGCTCCTCCGGGCCGCGGAGGCGGGCCGACACGAGCGCATCGAGCCCCTGGTCGCCACCCTCCGCACGCTCGGCACGGACGCGTCCCTCCTCGAGGAGCTTCTCGGCGCCTCGACGCTACCGGCACCCGCCCGCGATGCGCTCCTCGCACGATGCGTCGCGTGAGCCCGGTTCCTTTGCAGCCGATAGTTCTTAGACCTCCGCACGAGCGGGCTGTCGATGCTGGAGATCCCGCGACCCCCCGTTCTGGAACACCTGACCCCGCACGACCTCGTGACGTATTTTCACTGCCCGCACGAGATGGAGCTCATGCGGACGCGGGACCCGGCCCGGACGCCGGGGCCTGCGGGCATCCCCGTCACTCCCGCCGACGTCGTCCCTCTTCGTCACTCGCCGATGTTCTCTCCACCGCTGAGCAAGGTGGAGGTGTATCCCGGACGGATCGACATCGCGCCGGACGACGTGCTCGTCTACCAGGACGACGGCGAGGACGGTCTCCCGATGCTCTTCCCACCCGAACGGATCCGGCTGGACGCGCGGTACCGGGAGGGCGCGCGCACCCTCGTGGACCCCGAGCTCAACTTCGCCGGGCGACCGGACCTCGTGATCGC
This sequence comes from Thermoplasmata archaeon, assembly GCA_013044425.1. Lineage (GTDB taxonomy): Archaea > Thermoplasmatota > Thermoplasmata > Lutacidiplasmatales > UBA184 > Lutacidiplasma. The sequence continues at coordinate 2,867 of JABEUK010000046.1, forward strand.
GCGCGCGGACGGCGCTCTCGTGCCGCTCGAGTACAAGTCGACGTACATGTTCGTAGGATACCACGAAGCCCACGGTCGGCTGTTCGATACGGTGCAGGCCATCGCCGAGTGTAGGCTCGTACACGCCGCGTTCGGGAAGCGGCCGCCGTACGCGTTGATCCTCTACGGTGATCAGGCCGGCGACGGCGAGCGGGAGGGTTGGGTCCGCATCCCGTACACGGAGGCCGATGAGCATTGGCTGCGGGCCGCGCTCGTTCAGGTCCGTGCCGACCGCGTTCGGCCCCCCGTGCCGGCCGAGCGCAACTGCGCGAGCTGCGAAGCGAACGAGGCGGGTCGGTGTCGGTTCGCGGCCGCTCGATACGACGGACCCCACCACCGAGCGGCGTTCCTCGCCTCGCCGCGTCCGGCTCTGCGCTAGAGCGTGAGGACCATTTCGTCCGCATCGAAGTAGGTGCTCCCGCGGCGGATCGCCCGCGGGATGTGCCCGCACCGCTGGAATCCGAGTTGCTCGTACAGCCGGATCGCGCCCGCGTTCTCGGAGAACACGGAGAGACGGAGGAGCTCGTACGTTCCCCGGCATCGCTCGAGCACGTCGGTCATCAGCGCCCGGCCGATGCCGTGCCCGCGGTGGGCCTGATGGATCAGGATCCCGAGGACTCCCACATGGCTCTGTTCGGAATTCGGGCCGCTCCCTGAAGGGCTCACCGTGCAGGATCCGACCGCGTGACCGTCGACGTCCGCGACCCGGGTCAAGGCCGTGCCTTCGAGGTTGCGGCGAAATAGATCCGCGAACCAGGCGATCTCGGAGGCGCGCGTTGGGGGTTCGTGGTACAGCGTGATCCCGATGGAGCCGGTCGCGCCTCGTTCCTCGTACAGATGAAGGTAGATGTCGATGAGGTCGTCCAGGTCGCCCCACCGCAGCTCCCGGATCGTCGCGTCCATCGCCACCCCCACTCCGCAGGGATACCTATCGTTCGCTCCGGGCGAGGCGGCCGCTGGTAGCGTTTAAATAGAGAGGGAAGGTCCCGAGCGAGGCCGCCCCGCGGCAAGACCGTCGGTGCGGCGCATGCACCCGTAAAGGCTCTAGGCCTTTCCGGGGAAGGGCGTAGGGGCCCCTGTCCTTATGGGACAGGGGACCGATGACGCCGATCACACGCGTTCTGGACGCTTGTCAAGTGTAGTTAGTGTAGCTGACTCCTGTCAGTTGGGGAATGGCTGGGCTCAGGCGCCGAAGAAGGTCGTGCCAAGCTGCGATAAGCGGTGGGTAGGCGCAAGGAACCTGTGATCCACCGATCACCGAATCGGAACTCCGGTCCCGCAAGGGACATTCCG
>JABEUK010000004.1 GCA_013044425.1 Thermoplasmata archaeon
AGGTTCTTCGGGGCTCATGAGCGGAGCCCCGGGCACGTGCGAAGTCCGATGTGCAAGGGGACGGGTCGGGAGCCGGCTCTCGGGGGCGCGGCGTGACAACTCATAAATAGTGGCGCCATGTGGGCGCCGCCGGAGCCCTCAGGAAATGGCGAACAAGCCCCACCTCAACATCGTCTTCATCGGACACGTGGACCACGGTAAGTCGACCACCGTCGGCCGACTTCTGCTCGACACCGGTGTGATCCGGCAGGAAGAGATCGACAAGTTCCGGGCCGAGGCCGAGGCGAAGGGCAAGGCGACGTTCGAGTTCGCCTGGGTCATGGACGACCTCAAGGAGGAGCGCGAGCGCGGGGTCACGATCGATATCGCCCACCGCCGCTTTGACAGTCAGAAGTACTACTTCACCATCATCGACGCGCCCGGTCACCGGGACTTCGTCAAGAACATGATCACGGGGACCAGCCAGGCCGACGCCGCGGTCCTGGTCGTCTCCGCCGCCGAGGGGATCCAGGAGCAGACGCGGGAGCACATCTTCCTGTCCCGGACGCTCGGCGTCTCGCAGCTCATCTGCGCGATCAACAAGATGGACCGGCAGGAGGTCGCCTACTCCGAGGCCAAGTACAACACCGTGAAGGAGGAGCTGACGAAGCTCCTGAAGAACGTGGGGTTCAAGGTGGAGACGCAGGTCGTCTTCCTCCCGATCTCCGCCTTCAAGGACGACAACATCATCAAGGCGAGCCCGAACATGGCCTGGTTCAAGGGCCCGTTCCTGCTCCAGGCGCTCGACAACCTCGTGGTGCCCCCGAAGCCCACCGACAAGCCGCTGCGCCTTCCCGTCCAGGACGTCTACACCATCACGGGGATCGGCACCGTGCCCGTCGGCCGGGTCGAGACCGGGCGGCTCAAGGTCGGCGAGAAGATCACCTTCATGCCGAGCGGCAAGAGCGGCGAGGTCAAGACGATCGAGATGCACCACGAAGCGGTCCAGCTCGCCGAGCCCGGGGACAACGTCGGGTTCAACGTGCGCGGGATCGATAAGAACGACATCCGCCGCGGCGACGTCGCCGGCCCGGCCTCCGCGCCCCCGACGGTCGTGGAGAGCTTCACCGCGAACATCCAGGTCCTCAACCATCCCAGCGTCATCACCGCGGGCTACGCACCGGTCTTCCACGCGCACACGGCCCAGGTCGCCTGCGAGTTCACCGAGCTGTTGAAGCGCCTCGACCCGAAGACGGGCCAGACCGCGGAGGAGAACCCCCCGACGCTCAAGACCGGGGACGCCGCGCTCGTTCGCATCACACCGAAGCGCCCGCTCGTGCTGGAGAAGTACAAGGAGTTCCCCCAGCTCGGCCGCTTCGCCGTGCGGGACATGGGCCAGACGGTCGCCGCCGGCGTCGTCGTGGACATCAAGAAGCGCGAGGGCTAAGGCGACCGTCGCCTCGGCCCGAAGAAGAACGGATCTCATGGTGCAGAAGGCTCGGATCTCGCTGACGGGCCGCGACGCCCAGAGGGTCGACCAGATCTGCAAGCAGATCCGTGAGATCGGCCAGAAGACCGGCGTGAAGATCGCCGGACCGATCCCGCTTCCGACGAAGAAGCTGCGCGTGCCCGTCCGCAAAGGCCCCGACGGCGGCGGATCGAGCACGATCGACCACTGGGAGATGCGGATCCACAAACGCCTGATCGATATCGACGCCGACGAGCGTGCGCTCCGCCAGGTGATGCGCATCCAAGTCCCCGACGGCGTCAACATCGAGATCGTCCTGACGAGTTGATCCGAACGTGTTCGCCCCGGGGGCGAGCCGGTACCTCGGCGCGAGCCTGATCGCGCTCGTCGTCCTCGCCGCTCTCGTCCCGCTCCTCGCGTGGTGGCCTTTGTGGATCGTCCTCGCCGCGATCTCGGCGGGCTGGATCTTCTTCGCCGTGTTCCTGCGCGACCCCGACCGAGCGGCCGGGGAGGGGATCGTCTCCGCGGCGGACGGACGCGTGCGCGAGGTGGTTCGCGAGGGCGCGCGCTGGCGGATCTCCGTGTTCATGAACGTGACGAACGTCCACGTGAACCGGTTCCCGGTGGACGGCCGGGTCGAGTCGGTGACGACGAGCGGCGAAGGCTTCCGGCCGGCCTACCGGGTGGACGCGGCCCACAATCTCCAGCGTTCCTACGCGCTCGCCACGGCGATCGGTCCGGTGGAGGTCGTCCAGATGACGGGGCTCGTCGCCCGTCGGCTCATCTCGCTGGTCGAGGTCGGCGAGGAGCGTCCGAAGGGGAGCCGGCTCGGGATGATCGTGCTCGGTTCGCGGGTGGACGTGCTGGTGCCCGCGGACCGTGCCCTCCCGTGCGTCGAGGTGGGCACGGCGGTCCGCGCCGGCGCTTCCACCATCGCGCAGGTGATCGGATGACGGACCGGTGGCGCGCCGCGGCGAACGCGGCGACTTTGGGCAACCTACTCCTGGGCATCGGCGCGATCGCGTACGTCGTGCTCGGCAACCCGGTCTTCGCGATGCTCCTGATCGCGCTCGGGGTCGCGTTCGATGGGATGGATGGGCTCCTCGCGCGGCGTAGCCTCACCCTCGGCGGGCGATTCGGCCGGATCGCGGACTCCGTCGCGGACGCCGTGACGTTCGGGCTCGC
>JABEUK010000047.1 GCA_013044425.1 Thermoplasmata archaeon
ATTTGGCCCCGCACTGATCACCGGGACCCCGGCTGGCGCTAGAACCAGGGCCACTCGCGGACCCGAGTTGAGACTCCGAGGAGCGTGCGGAGGTACGAGGGTGCCGGTTCGCCGTGCATCGCCCGCGAAAGGAGGACGCAGCTCCGGGTGAGACCCTCCGCGAGGACGTAAGGACCCCCGCGACCCTCTGCGATCAAGATCGGACACCCTCGGGCCCGCGCTGGGTCGAAGATGGGACGCATGTAACGGTAGATGAGATGGTTCGTGAGGTTAGGCGTTTCCCTCCCCGAGTCGAGCGCAGCTACAAACTCCTCGAGCCGTCGAGATGGGGCGATGGGAACGAAACTGATTGTGAGGTTGGGGATCCGCAGTTCCCGCAGTTCAGCGACAGGAAGCTCGCCGTAGGACCATTGCGTGCCCGATCCGAGGAGGGGATCAAGGAAGTCCCCTCGCAGCCGCCGGTAGGCGGCTCGGAGTGTTTCCCAGTCTTGTTCGGTAAGTTCCTCTCGCCTACCCCCCGCGAGAAGAGACAGGCGTCGTTCGTCGAGCCCGTGACCAAGACGGTCGGCGTAGCGGGGGCTCTCGGCCGGAATATCGACCTCGGCCCGGACCCACTCCCAATACAAATCCCGCTCCGAGGCCGCGGTCAGGTTCGAGAGTGGCAAGTTCCGCTCCGTCGCGCCCAACGCGGCACGAACGATGAACCTCTCGACCGCTCGACTCGCGTCTACCGTGATCGAATCGGATCCGGGACACCGTGCCGGAGCATCGCCTCCGTGAGGACATCATACGTTCCGCCCGATGGGGCGAAGGAGAAAGGGGGGTCGCCTCGTGTCCTGCCCTCGGAGGCGACCGATGGAGAGGATCACCTACGTGGGACTCGACGTGCACAAGAGCTTGGTCGTGGCGACAGCGATGGACTCGATGGGGAACTGGATTGATCAGCGGAAGTTCGGACCCACGGATAGGGAACTGATCGAGTATCTCACGGGACTTCCCGGTGAGAAGCACGTCGCCCTTGAGGCGACGACGGTATGGGAACACTTCTACGAAGCTGCCCTTAAAGCCGGAGCGCTACCAGTCCTTTCCAACCCCTTGAAGACCCGCCTTATCGCTGAAACGAGCTTGAAGAATGATCGGGTCGACAGCGAAGCGCTCGCCACTCTGCTGCGGTTGAACGCACTGCCTCAGGCGTGTCCCGTACCCCTGTAGGTTTGTACAGCTACGTGGGTTGGACCTGCCCGGGTGGCTGAGGGGGGCCTGGGGGGAGACCGAAGCCCCAAGAGGACGAACGACATCCGACCGACTCGGGGTGGGTGGATGACGACCCACAAGACCTGGTCGACGGAGGAGAAGCTTCAGATCGTGCTCGAGAGCCTGCACCCCCGGGCCAACGTCTCGGAGATCTGCCGGCATCACGGCATCAGCTCCACGACGTTCTACGAGTGGAAGCAGAAGGCTCTCGCCGGGATGAAGGTCGGGCTGCAGAACCGTGAGGGCAGTGCGGAGACAGCCCTCCGCCACGAGAACGGTCGTCTCAAGAAGCTCGTGGCCGACCTCAGCATCGCCAACGACGTGCTCAAGGAACACCTCGAGGGAACGGCGCTGGGAAAAAACGACGGAGGGAGTTCGTGAGGCAGATGCGGGAGCGCGGGATCAGTAGCCTCTCCCGCGCCGCTCGCTTCAGCGGCCTGGCGCGCCACGGGCTCTACTACCACCCCCGTCCGAGCTCTCGTCGCGCCCGTCTCCTCCCCGACGAAGGAAGAGCCCGCGCCGCCGTGCGGCGCTTGGCGCTGAACCATGTAACCTACGGGCATCGTCGGGTCTGGGCGATGCTCCGCCGAGACGGCTGGGCGATCAACCGCAAGCGCGTCCACCGATTGATGCGAGTCGAGGGACTGCTCCGCCCGGCCCACTTTCCTCGGCCTCGTCTTCCTTCGACCGGGGTGCTGACGGCGGCGTGGCCGAACGAGAAGTGGTACACGGATCTGACGTACATCGACACCACGGACCGCGGCCCGTGCCCGCTGACGAGCATCTTGGACGGCTGTACGCGCAAGGTGGTGGCGTGGTCCTTCCTCCCGAACTGCGGCGCAGAGGAGGCGCTCGAGGTTCTCGTGACCGCGGTGTCGAAGGAGTTCCCGAAGACGCTGCGGGCCGACGGCCTCGTGGTGAGGGCGGACGCCGGGAGTCAGTTCATCGCGCACCGGTTCAGGGAAGGAGCCAAGGTCCTGGGAATCCAGGTCGAGGCGATCCGCAAGAAGCGTCCCGAGGACAACGGGATGATCGAAAGCTACCACGGGCACCTGAAGATGGACTACCTCTGGGTGCACGAGCCGACGAGCTTCGCGGAGACCCGGGAGCTGCTGACGGAGGCGCTGCGGCACTACAACGAGGAGCGACCCCACTCCTCGCTCGACTATCTCACACCGATCGAGTACGAGAAGAAGAAACAGGAGGAGGCGAAGGCATGAGCGACGAATGGAACGGAGCGAAGGAGGGTCCCCCTCCCCACACCCTACCCTACCTACCTGTACAAACCGGAGGGGTACACGTCAGAACTCCTCGATCGTCCGCAGGAACGGGAACCTCGCCCGATGCGTCATCCTCGAGATTCTTGTCTGGGTGCGGTGGGCGATCTCCTCGCCCACGAGGAC
>JABEUK010000048.1 GCA_013044425.1 Thermoplasmata archaeon
ACCGTATCCCCGTATGGGTCGAGCGGATCGCCCGGGCCGCGGAGGGCTACGAGTGGCACCGGTTCACCTGCGGGTCCCGCTGGGAACCGGAGATCCTCGCGCGCGAGGAGGAGATCTGGAGGACGGTCGGCACCGGATGGGGTGAAAGCGCCCGTGCGGCGTTCAATCGGGAGCTCGGCAAGGCGGTCGAGGCTCGGACCGGCGCCGTCGGCGGCAGCGGCCCGGCCGATCTCGTCTTCCTGGCGGATCTGGAGGTGGGCCGGGTCGGGGTCACGGTCCTGCCGCTCTATCTGCAAGGGAGGTACCGGAAGCTCGATCGGACCCTGCCTCAGACACGGTGGCCGTGCCGCGCGTGCCACGGTCGCGGATGCGATCGCTGCCAGGGCACCGGAAAGACCTACTCCGAGAGCGTTGAGGAACTGGTCGCGGGGCCCGCGCTCCGCGCCTCCGGGGCCGAGGAGAGCCGCTTCCATGGAATGGGCCGGGAGGATATCGATGCGCGCATGCTCGGTCGCGGACGACCGTTCGTCCTGGAACTCGTACGCCCCCGGCACCGAACGATCGACCCGGTGGCGATCTCCGTAGCGATCGCCCTGGAAGCGGCCGGGCGGGTCGAGATCTCCGACCTTGCTCTCGCCGAGGGCGCCGACGTGATCCGAGTGAAGGAGGCCTCTCCCGAGAAGAGTTACCGAGTCACCGCGGTCGGGGCCGTGGATGTGGCAAAGGTTAAGGAGGCATTGAAGCTCTTCCGCGGTCGCGCCATCGCCCAGCGCACCCCAACCCGCGTCGCCCACCGCCGAGCCGATCGCGTTCGCACGCGTCGGATCGTCGAGGCGGAGCTCGTGGAAGGGGACGCTGGACGGTTCACGGTGCAACTACGAACCGAAGCCGGCACGTATGTCAAGGAGTGGGTGGAAGGAGATGGCGGGCGCACCGATCCGAGCCTGTCCGGGGTCCTGGGGGTCCCGCTGAAGGTTGAATCGCTCGACGTACTCGAGATTCACGATACCGAGGTCGCATAGATGGTGAAGAGTTCGAAGGGGTTCCGATCGCGTAGCCGCGGCACGTTCACGAAGCACGTGCGCGAGCGGGGTTTGCCGCCGGTGACACGGTTCCTGCGCAAGTTCGAGATCGGCCAGAAGGTCGTGGTTCGGATCGAGCCGGCGGACGCCCACGGCGTGCCCCACCCTCGCTACCAGGGTCGGGTCTGCACGGTCGTCGCTCAGGTCGGCCGGGCCTACCGCATCGAGTTCCTGGACGGAGGCAAGCGCAAACAGCTCATCGCCAACCCGGTCCACCTTGCTCCCGCCGATACGAGAGGACCCTGATGCCCGAACCGCTACCGCTCGCCGCGGTCAAGCAGATGCTCGCCGAGGAGGCCGCGCTTCGCCCGCTGCCGCGCGAGGCCCTGCTCGCCCAGCAGCACGCGGAGCTGTTCGCCCGACTGACGGTCGACCAGACGAACACCCTGATCGCGGAGCTGAAGAAGTTCCCGTTCGTCGATACTCCGCTCGCGATCAAGATCGCCGACATGCTGCCTCAGTACCCAGAGGAGATCCGCCTGCTCTTCGCGAAGGAGCGGATGGTCCTCGAGGAAGCCCAGATCGTCCAATTGCTCGACGTGGTCGCGCAGCACAAGTGAGGTCGATCGGGAGAATGCCGTGGAGAGCTACGCCCGTGTCCTCGATTATCTGCCGAACGGCCGCGCGGACGAGCGGGGCTTCCGTCGCGAACCGGTCGCCATCGCGGTCGGCGAAAGCGAACTGAAACTCCTCGAACTGATCCCGCGCCCCGGGATCCAGCTCGCGCTGGGCGCTCGGATCGCGCTCCGTTCCGAAGAAGGCTCGATCGATCACGTGCGTCGGCGGATCGGCTTCGAGGAGCTCACGGCTACGGCACGTTCGGAGTTGGCCCCGGCGCTCGAAGAGGTCGTCCGGTCGAACCCTACGAAGTATCTGCGTTTCTTCAACGAGGCGCAGCCGATCTCGCGACGGGCGCACCTGCTCGAACTATTGCCGGGCATCGGAAAGAAGACGATGGAGACGATCCTCGAGGAACGCCGGAGGCGCCCGTTCGCGACCTTCGAGGACCTCAACACCCGCGCGCACCTCAAGAGCTCGGAGAAGCTCGTGGTCGGTCGCATCGAGCAGGAGCTCATCGGTGTCGAGGACAACTACCGCATCTTCGTCGCCCCGTAGTCCGGCCGAGCGGTTCGCCGTTCCCGAGGGAGCGCGGGCCATCGACGCGACGCTCAAGCGCCTCGGAATACGCCCCTCGCGACGTCTAGGTCAGTCGTTCCTGATCGATCCATTCGCGGCCGATGCCGAGGCCGCCCTGGTCGAGGCGACCGGGGGCCATCCGGTCGTCGAGATCGGAGGGGGACTTGGGATGCTGACCGCGGCCCTTCTTCGACGCGGAATCCGCCCGCTGACGGTGGTCGAACGCGATCCGCGCCTCGTCGCCTTCCTTCGCACGACCTTCGGCGGACGGATCACGGTGGAGGAAGCCGATGCGGAAGCCTACGCCTTCTCTCCCGGTGCAACGGTCGTTGGGAATCTGCCGTTCTCCGTCGCGACGCCCATCCTTCTCGCGCTGTTCGCCCATCGCACGCCGCGCGTGGTAGCGATGGTACAGCGAGAGGTCGCCGAACGCCTTGCCGCCGGTCCGGGGTCGAAGAGGTACGGTCGCCTCTCGATCGTTGCACGGCTCTATGGAGGCGTCGAGCTGTTCCGGACGGTGTCCCGGTCGTCCTTCTATCCGGTGCCCGAGGTGGAGGGTCGTATCTTCGTCCACACGGCACGCGCAGGCCCTCTCCCGGTCCCGAACGTAGAGCACTTCGAACGGATCGTCCGAACGCTCTTCTCATCTCGTCGTAAGCAACTCGTGAACCTACTTTCTCGGTTGGGTCGCCCGAAGATCGAGCTCGTACGGTTGGTTCGGGAAGCCGAGTGGCCCGCCGACTGGCAGCGGATGCGGCCCGAGGAGCTCCCCCCCGAGGCATACTTCCGATTCGCGACCGCGCTCGATGCCGGCTCCGCGCTGTAAGGGACGCGAGAACCCGGCCGAAGAGCCCACGAACGCAGCCTGGACCGTTCCCGATCTCGACATAGTCGGTATTATATACAAGCGCTTTCTCCCCGTATCGGTGAGTTAGATGCTTCAGGGAACCCCGATCCTTGTGCTGAAGGAAGGTACCGAACGCGACCGCGGCAAGAGCGCCACCCAGAACAACATCGCGGCGGCTCGCGCCGTTGCGGATGCGGTCCGTACCACGCTCGGTCCGCGCGGAATGGACAAAATGCTCGTCGATGGGATGGGAGATATCACCATCACCAACGACGGCGTGACGATTCTGAAGGAAGTCGACGTCGAGCACCCGGCCGCGAAGATGATCGTCGAGGTCGCGAAGACCCAGGATCAGCAGTGCGGGGACGGAACGACGACCGCCGTGGTCTTGGCGGGCGAGTTCCTCAAGCGCTCGGAGTACCTGCTCGAACAGAACATTCACCCCACGGTCATCACCAAGGGATTCGAGATCGCTCTGCAGGAGGCCCGCCGCCTTCTGGAGAAGGAGATTGGCACTCCCGTCAAGATCGATGACGAAGCGATGCTCCTGGACTGTGCGACCACCGCGATGGGCTCGAAGGGGGTCTTTGGATCTCGCGACGTGCTCGCCCGCATCGCGGTCCATGCCGTCCAGCGCATCGCCGAGAAGCGCGGGGACCACATGGTCGCCGACGTCGACCAGATCAAGGTGGAGAAGCGTCACGGCGGTACGATCGGGGACACCCAGCTCATCGAGGGGATCATCCTCGATAAGGAGCGGGGCCACCCACGCATGCCCGGCGAGGTCGCCAACGCGAAGATCGCGCTCCTCAACTCCGCTCTTGAGGTCAAGAAGACCGAGATCGAGAGCAAGATCAACATCAAGAACCCGTCCCAAATCCAGAGCTTCCTCGACGAGGAAGACAAGACGTTCCGCAAGATGGTCCAGCAGGTCAAGGCCTCCGGAGCGACGGTGGTCATCGCCCAGAAGGGGATCGACGATGTCGTCCTTCACTACCTCGCCAAGGAAGGGATCTACGCGGTCAAGCAGGTCAAGGAGTCCGATCTCCAGAAGCTCGCGCGCGCGACGGGCGGCAAGATCGTCTCCAGCTTGCAGGACCTCTCTGCCACCGATCTCGGCGCGGCCGCCAAGGTCGAGGAGCGGAAGGTCGGCGACGACCATATGACGTTCGTCACGGGATGCAAGAACCCCCGCTCGGTCTCGATCCTGATCCGCGGTGGAACGGAGCACGTGACCCAGGAAGTCGAGCGCTCCCTGCAGGACGCGCTCAAGGTCGTCAGCTCGGTCATCGAGGACGGGGTGGTCTGCCCCGGCGGCGGTGCGACCGAGATCGACCTCGCCGTCAAGCTGCGCAAGTTTGCCCCAACGGTCGGTGGACGGGAGCAGCTCGCGGTCGAAGCGTTCGCCCAAGCCCTCGAAGTGATCCCCTGGGCGCTCGCCGAGAACGGCGGCTACGATTCGATCAACACGCTGATCGAGCTTCGTGGAGCTCACGAAGGGGCCCACGCCAACAAGAACGTCGGCGTGAACCTCGTGGACGGCAAGGCGGCCGACATGTGGAAGCTGCGGGTCATCGAACCGGCGCGGGTCAAGCGCCAGGCGTTGACCAGCGCGGTCGAGGTCGCGAGCATGGTCCTGCGGATCGATGACGTCATCGCATCGAAGAAGTCGAGCCCGTCCCCCGGTGGGGGCGGTGGGCACGACCACTAGAGCGATCGGACCATCGGGCGGCGCTCGTGCACCGGCCGAAGGCCTCATAATCCAAAGCAGGTAGGGGCCCATCGATGCGCACCAAACCGGTCGAAGGAGTGCTGCGGCTCGATGTCGTAGCGCTCGAGCCGCGTCCCGCCGTCTACCTCGCGTACGACGGCCTCTCGGGACTGTCGCTCCGCCCGCTCCTGCGCGACCTGGTCGAAGAGCTCCAGCGCAAGGGACCGGAGCAGCTCTCCGCATTCCTGTCGGCAGTCCGCAAGCGCCGATCCGGTCACATCCACGTCTACTTCTCCGACTACGTCAGCTACGGGATCGGAGGTGGAGACGCGACCGCGGAGTTCTTCTTCGGTACCTTTTTGCTGCTTCACGAACCGGCGCGCCCCGACGGCAAGGAGCCCGGAATCCCCGAGCGCCTCGTCCTGATGCGCCCCGGCGCCATCGAGCAATTCTCGCTCGATGGCATCGCCGCCTAGCGACGCATTCTTTTTCCTCCGTTCCGCCTCCCACCTACGGGCCACGATGCCGCAGGAGTCCCATCTGGAACGGGAGCGACGCGGAAAGATCGCTCGCTGGCGAGCGGAGGGTCGCGAGCCCTTCCCCTGGTCGTTCCCGGATCGAACCCTCATCCGAGAGGTTCGGGCCCTCACGAGTTCGCTCGCGCCCGGGGAGGAGGTCGCCGGTCGTACCGTGCGCGTCGCCGGCCGGCTGCTCACCATCCGCTCTCACGGCGGCACCTCCTTCATCGATCTCGAGGACGCATCGGGGACGCTGCAGCTGCTGCTCACGGTCCACGAGCTCGGGGAAGCGTTCTACACGAGCTGGCTCGCCGACCTCGATCCGGGGGACATCGTCGGCGCGATCGGCCTGCCGGCGGTCTCTCGCCGAGGTGAACCCTCGCTTCGGATCCAATCTCTCGAGCTCCTCGCCAAGGCGATCGCGCCGCCCCCAGAGAAGTTCCATGGGCTACAGGACCCCGAAGAGCGGATCCGGCGGCGCTACCTCGATCTCATGTCTTCCGCCGAGAGTCGAGAGCGATTCCGCCTACGCTCGCTCTTGACCCGCGAGATCCGCGGGTACTTCGACCGCGCGGGTTTCCTCGAGGTCGAGACCCCGATCCTGCTGCGCGTCGCGGGAGGCGCCGCCGCGGCCCCTTTCGTGACCCGCTCCCGGTACCTGGACTCCGAGCTCCAGCTGCGGATCTCCATCGAGCTCTCCTTGAAGCAGCTCCTGATCGGAGGCTTGGAGCGGGTCTACGAGATCGGACGGTGCTTCCGCAACGAGGACCTCGACTCGACGCACTCGCCCGAGTTCACGATGCTCGAGCTCTATTGGGCGTATGCCGACTACCACGACATGCGCCGCCTGATGGAGGGGCTCTTCGAGCGGCTGGGGACCCGAATGCTCGAGTGGCAACCGGATTCGGAGGCGGCACGGTCCGCCGCGCAACTGTTCCGTCCTCCGTTCGCTACCCTTGACTTCGTTCAGGCGCTGGAGGAGCGCAGCGGGATACGCGATCTCCTCTCCCGACCGACTCCCGAGCTGGGCGAGCTCGCGCGCCGGTGCGGAGCGACCGTGCCAGCCGACTCTCCACCGGGCGTATTTCTGGACAAGCTCTTCGAGCATTACGTGGAACCGACGATCGACCGCCCCACGTTCGTGGTCGATCATCCGGCATCGACCACCCCCCTCGCGAAGCGCCACCGGAGCCTCCCCGGTCGGGTCGAGCGATTCGAGATCCATTACCGTGGGTTCGAGATCGGGAACTGCTATACGGAACTCAACGACCCCGACGAGCAGGAACGACGCTTCCAAGAACAGCTCACCGCGCGCGGGGAGGAGCGCTACGCGTACGACGCGGAGTTCGTGGAGGCCCTGCGCCACGGCATGCCTCCCGCGACGGGGATCGGCTTCGGGATCGAGCGGATCGTGATGGCGCTCACGGGAGCGAAGTCGATCAAGGACGTGATCCTCTTCCCGCAAGTTCGTTCCCGCTGAACCGACGCCGATCGTTCCGAGGGCAATCTTCATTGTGCCGCTTCCGCTGGACCTCGCGTTCATGAGCCGCCCCGCGGACGGATGGAGGAAGCGATGAGCGCCCCCGCCCTTCCATCCCGCTTCGACCCGAAGACGATCGAAGCGCGCTGGCAGGGGGAGTGGGCCGCCCACGGCTACTTCCGGGCCCCGGATCGCCCGAGCCGCCCGTACTTCGCCGTCCCGATCCCGCCGCCCAACGTCACGGGCATCCTGACGATGGGCCACATGCTGGGCTACTCGGTGATGGACATCCTGGTCCGCCAGCACCGGATGCAAGGGAATGCCACGCTCTGGGTACCGGGGCTCGATCATGCGGGCCTTGCGACTCAGGTCGAGGTTCGGCGGCGGCTCGCGAAGGAGGGCATCCGATTGGAAGATCTGCCTCGCGCGCAGATCCTCGAGCAGATCGAACTTTGGCGCCAGGAGCACGAACCCCGCATCTTGGAACAGACGCGGGCCGGAGGCTTCTCGGTCGACTGGACCCGGTACCGGTACACGATGGACCCGCCGGCCGCGCGAGCAACACGCGAAGCCTTCGTTCAGCTCTACCGGGCGGGCCTGATCTACCGGGGAGAGCGGATGGTCAACTGGGACCCGAGGTTGCGCACGGCCGTCTCCGACCTCGAGGTGCTCCACACGGAGGAGGACGGGCGGCTGTACTTCGTTCGGTACCCCTGGGCCGACGGAAGCCCCGGGGGCCTTGAGGTCGCCACCGTCCGCCCCGAGACGATCTTCGGGGACGTGGCGGTGGCGGTTCACCCTGACGACGCGCGGCATTCTTCCGACGTCGGCCGAGAGGTCCTGCTACCGATCGTGAACCGCCGGGTTCCCGTCATCACCGACACGGCGATCGATCCGGCGTTCGGGGCCGGTGCGCTGAAAGTGACTCCGCGCCACGACCTCGTGGATTACGAGATCTATCGGCGGCACCCCAATCTTCCGCTTCCGGCCAGCATTCTCGACGACTCGGGTCGGCTCGAGGGGGATCTCGTCCCTCCCGAGCTCCGGGGGCTCGACTGCGACCGGGGCCGGGAAGCGACGGTGAAGCGGCTGGAGGAGGCTCTCCTTCTGCTGCGGACCGAGACCTATCGGCACAGCGTGGCGCGCTCGGAACGGTCGGACGCGATGATCGAACCCCGCTTGTCCACTCAGTGGTTCGTGAAGATGCGCCCCCTCGCGGATCCCGCGGTGGCCGCCGTCCGGGAAGGGGTCGTGCGCATCCACCCCGACCGATGGACGTTGTCGTTCTTCCGCTGGATGGAGACGATCCAGGATTGGTGCATCTCCCGCCAGGTCGTTTGGGGCCATCCGATCCCGGTCTCTCGCTGCGCGGCGTGCCAGGAGGAGATCGTCTATGTGGACCGGCCGGCCTCCTGTCCGAAGTGCGGGTGCCGCGAGCTGATCCCGGACCCTGACGTGTTGGACACCTGGTTCACTTCGTGGCTGTGGCCGTTTCTATCCCTCGGCTGGCCGGAAGAGACGGCCGACCTCGCCCACTACTACCCCACCCACGTACTCGTGACCGGCCGAGACATCATGTTCTTCTGGGTTGCCCGGATGATGATGGCCGGGCTGTACTTCACGGGCCGTGCCCCGTTCTCCGATGTCTACCTCACGGGCATGCTGCGCGACGACCGCGGCCGGAGGATGTCGAAGCATCTCGGGAACTCTCCGGACCCGCTCTCGGTGATCGCCGAGCGGGGTGCCGACGCGACTCGTTTCGCGCTCGTGTTCCCTACGCCCACGGACGAGGACGGGCCGTTCGGGCGTGGGCCCCTCGAGGGCGCTCGCAACTTCCTGACGAAGGTATGGAACCTGACCCGATTCGCCCAGTCGCACACGCCGAGCGGAACCGCGCCCCCGACGACTCCACCGGCGCTCTACGCCCACTCTCCGCTCGAGGATCGGTGGATCCTCTCGCGGTACGCCGCGACGGTCGCGGCCCTGAACGATACCCTCGCCCGGTTCGAAATCTCCCAGGCGGCCACCACGCTCTACCAGTTCCTGTGGCACGACCTCGCCGATCGGTACGTCGAGCTCATCAAGGACCGGCTGGCGGGTAAGGGCGACGCGGTGAGTCAACGGACGGCGCAGGCAACGCTCCTGTTCGTGATCGAGCGATCCCTTCGCCTCCTTCACCCCTTTGTTCCCCACATGACGGAGGAACTGTGGCACGCGCTCCCTCACGAAGGCGAGTCGGTGACCGTGGCACCGTGGCCCCCGGCCACCGAGGTCCCGCGCGATGCGCTCGCGGAGGCCCGGATGGAGATCGTGCTCGATTCGATCCGACTCTTGAGGAACCTGCGTGCCGAGGAACATGTCGCCGTCGAGACGATCCCCTCCGCCTGGATCCGACCTCAGAACGAGGAGGTCGCGACCCTGCTGAAGGCAGAGTGTGGGGCCATCGAGAAACTCGCGCGGGTCCACCCGCTCAAGCTGCTCGGCCCGGGTGAAGTGACGCCGGAGGGCGCGTCGACCCGGGTCTCGGCGGCGGGGGAGTACTTCATTCTCCGACCGACGGCGTCGATCGAAGACCCCGAGACGCTCCGTCGGGAACGGGACAAGCTCGCTGCGTTGCTGAGGAAAACCCGCGAGCGGCTGGCCGACCTGGGATTCCGCGATCGTGCTCCGGCCTCGGTCGTCCGGGAAGCCGAGGAGAAGGCACGAGAGCTGGACGAACGCCTCGGGCGTATCGACGCGAACTTGAAGAGCACGGGACCTTCGGAGGGTTCGGGACGATGACACCGGCTCGGAAGGCTCACCCATCGCGCACCCAGGTCGATCCCCCCCGGGCCGCCATCGGCACGATCCCGCTCCCCGGTTCGAAGAAACCCCATCCGGCGCTCGGCCTCGGACTGTGGGGCATGGGCCGATGGAAGCGCCCCGAGGAGGATCAGACCCGCCGCAGCGTCGAGCACGCGATCGATGCCGGGATGCGTTGGTTCGATACCGCGGAAGTGTATGGGAACGGGCGTTCCGAGCGAGTGCTCGGGGAAGCGCTGAACCGAACCCCGACGCTCGCGAAGGACTCCTTCGTGGTCACGAAGGTCTCCTGGGAACACCTGCGACCGGAGCAGCTGCGTGCATCCTTGGTCGGCAGCCTCGAGCGCCTCGGCCGCCCCTCCGTGGACCTCTACCTCGTCCATGCTCCCGATCCACGCGTCCCTCTCCAGGAGACCATGGCCGCCCTGGAGGCGATCTGGAAGGAGGGGCGCATCGGAGCGATCGGCGTATCGAATTTCTCGGTCGAAGAGATGGAGGCGGCGCAGGCCGCGCTCTCGGAAGCCCGCATCGTTGTCAATCAGGTTCGCTACAACCTCTTCGATCGGGAGGACGGGGATCCCGTCCTCGAGTACTGCCGAGCCCATGGAATGGTCATCGAGGCGTACACGCCGCTCGCACGCGGGCTTCTCCACGGCCGATACTTAACGGGAAAGCGGGTTCCTATGGAGGTGCGGCGGTTCGCGCATCGCATCTTCGAGCCCGATCGCTTCGCGGTGATCCAGGAACGCGCACGCGCTCTCCAGGCGCTGGCCAACGCCGCCGGCATCCCGCTCGCCTCGATCGCCCTCCACTGGCTCGAGGCTCGGGGTGCTGCGCCCCTGTTCGGAGCGAGCCGCCCGGAGCAGATCGACTCGAACCTTGCGGCGTGGGAGGTCCGTCCTTCGAATAAGATCCTGAACGAGGCGGACGCGATCGCGCGAGGCGAACGTGCTTAAGCTGGCCGCCTTCGACATGGACGGCACGCTCGTCAACGTCAGCAGTTCCTGGGGGTTCGTGCACGAGCATCTGGGCCTCTCCAATGCGGAGGGGCTCCGCCGCTTCATGGAAGGGGCGATCGACGATCTCGAGTTCATCCGGACCGACGTGCAACTCTGGAAGACCGTGCGCCCAGGGATCTCGGTCTTCGACCTGGAGGAGATCCTGGCGCGGGTGCCGCTCATGCCGGGAGCGCGGGAGCTGATGCGAGGGCTCCGCGAACGCGGAATCCTCACCGCGATCGTCAGCGGAGGGATCGACGTGCTAGCTCGACGCGTGGGCCGGGAGCTCCGGATGGACTACGTGCTTGCCAACGGGATCCGTACGGACGCCACCGGCCAACTGACGGACGAAGGGATCCTCCGCGTTCCGATCAAGAAGAAGGACGAGGTGCTCGCTCGGATCCAGGAGCAGCTCGGCATCCACCCCGATGAGACAGCGAGCGTGGGAAACTCCGAGATCGATGTCGCCCTGTTCCGGCGCAGCCGCGTCGGCATCGCCTTCAAGCCCGAGGACCAGGCCGTTCGAGACTCCGCGACCGACGTGCTCGCAGCTTCCGACCACGATCTGACGCATGTCCTTCGCCTCCTGGATGCCTTCCCGGCCGACTGAGGGACGGCTCCAAGCGACCGGGCAACCCTTTTGCGGGCGCCCCGGTTCGGTTTTCCTCCATGGACGGATATTCAGCCCTCCTCGAACGCGCTCGGGCCCAGTTGCCCGAGGTGCGCACGGGGGGAGAACGGTTCCAGGTCCCCGAGCCGGTAGTCGCCACCGACGGCAAGACGACCGTCATCCGGAACTTCCAGGACATCACGACGGTCCTGCGTCGGGAGCCGGAGCAGGTCATCGGCTACCTCGCCAAGGAACTCGGCTGCCCCGGGGTCCTCGACCTTCCCCGAGGCGTGCTCAAGTCCCGCATCGCGAAGGACGCCATTGCCCAGCGGATCCGGGAATACACGGAGAAGTACGTGATCTGCTCGGAGTGCAAACGACCCGACACCCACCTCACGAAGGAGGGCCGGCTCACGATCCTCGTCTGCGAAGCGTGCGGGGCCCAGCGCCCCGTCACGATGCGCCGGGTCGTTACCCCCGAGAAGCCCAAGGCTCCGGTCGTGGTCGGTGAGGTGTACCGGCTGACGATCGAGGACGTCGGACGGCGGGGCGACGGCGTCGCCAAGAAGGAAGGGTTCGTGATCTTCGTCACGGGAGCCAACCAGCGTGGCATGAGCATCAACGCGAAGATCACCAAGGTGCTGGGCAACAACGCCTACGCGATCGTGCAGCCCTGAACGGACGATGCGCAGCGTCCGGTGGCTGGGACTGTTCGGGCTCTACATCGGCGCCCAGCTCGTAGCGCTCGCTCTCGCGGTGCCCTTCCGCTCGGCAGGGCTGAGCTCGGGCGCCAACCCGAGCAGTCTGACCACCCCGCTGGTCCTGATCGCCGCGGTGATCCTCGCCCCCATCGTCATCCTCCTGCTGGCGCGGCGGCAAGGACTCCTGGTCGGGCTCCGCCACCTGTTGCTGATCGCGATCGCCGGCGCCCTGTACTTCACGGTCCTCGAGTCCCTTCTGGTCGCCCTGCCGGCCAGCTGGTTGCTCTCCCCGATGAGCGCGGAGATCACGCTCGTCCCGGCGGTCCCCCTCGCCGCGATGGTCGCGGCCGGACTCTACTTGGCCCTCCTCATGGATCCTCAGTGGTACATCGTGGACCTCGCCGGGTTCGTCGCCGCCGGCGGCCTGATCGCGATCCTCGGGATCTCCTTCGCCATCCTCCCGGTATTCATCCTCCTCATCGCCCTCGCCGTGTACGACGCGATCGCCGTCTACCGCACGAAGCACATGATCCGCCTGGCCGACATCGTTACCGAGATGAAGCTCCCGATCCTGATGGTGATGCCCGAGTCCGCCGACTACGATTACACGGCCGCCCCTCCGCTGAGCGAGACACGCAAGGTCCCCATCGAAGAACGCGCTGCGACGTTCATGGGGCTCGGCGACGTCGTGATACCGGGGATCCTGGTGGTCTCCGCGTTCATCTGGCTCCCCTCCTCCCCGAGGATCCTCGGCCTCTCCGCGAGCCTCTGGGTCGCCCTCGGCGCGCTCGTCGGATCGCTGGTCGGCTACGCCGTCCTCATGCGTCGGGTGAACCGCGGGGAAGCGCAGGCCGGTCTCCCCTTCCTGAACGGAGGCGCCCTGGTGGGGTACATCCTCACCTTCCTCCTCATCTACCACTCCGCCACGCTTGGCCTCACGGGAGGCCTTTAACCACCCGCCGGCTCCGGGCGAGTCGATGCCGCGCCAGGTCGAGGACATCCGCATCGACGACGCTCCCTCCCTGGACGTCCTCGTGCGTCGACTGGACGCCGCCGGAGGGTTCAGCGCGAAGGCCGTGGCCGAGGGCGTCGACGTACTCACGCGGATGCTCCGCGACCCTCAGATGACGTTGTTCCTCTCCTTCCCCGCGGACATCGTGGCCACCGGCGTCCGCGGAGTCCTCGCGACGCTCGTCCGGGAAGGGTACGTCGATGCGGTGGTCACGACGTGCGGTACGCTCGATCACGATCTGGCCCGGTCGTTCCGCCCGTACTACCACGGCGCTTGGAACCTCGACGACGCCGACCTGCACCGGCGCCACCTATACCGCCTCGGGAATCTCGTCATCCCCGAGTCGAACTACGGCGCGATCATTGAGGAGAAGATGCAGAGGATCCTCGCTGCGCTCTGGCGCCGGGGCGTCCGGTCGCTGACCACCCGCGATCTCGCCTGGGCGATCGGGGAAGCGATCCCGAAGCGCACGGGGACCTCGAGCATCTTGCGAGCCGCCTTCGACCACCGGGTCCCGGTCTTTGTACCGGGGATCACGGACGGGGCGGTCGGCTCCCAGCTCTGGCTCTTCTGGCAGGACCACAAAGAGCTCGGCATCGACCTCCTACGCGACGAGCAGCACCTCTCCGACCTCGTCTACGAGGCGAAGCGCTCGGGGGCGATCCTCCTGGGGGGTGGAATCTCCAAGCACCACACGATCTGGTGGAACCAGTTCCGGGACGGGCTCGACGCGGTGCTCCAGATCACGAGCGCGGTCGAGTGGGATGGGAGCCTCTCCGGCGCACGGACGCGCGAAGCGATCTCATGGGGGAAGGTCAAGCCGGCCGCGCGGCACACCAGCGTCGACGGCGACGTGACGGTGCTGTTCCCGCTGATGGTCGGGGCCGCCCTTGAGCGCCTCCGACGATAGCGGGCGGCCTCCGCTCGGCGATACATCGCCGGTACCTCCATTACCTCCTAGGCCCTATCCGTACGCGATGCCGTACGTCGAGTATGACGAGATCGAGGCGATCTGCTCGGAGTGCGGTCGGGTCTTCCGCTCGGAAGAGGCGCTCGTCGTGCACAAGGAAGAAAGCCACTCCGGGCTCGAGGCCCTCGGATCGCATCCTTCGCCCAAACGGCCCCGGTCCCCGCCCTCCGACTGAACAGGGGCACTCGGGGACTGGCTCATCGTCCTCACCGCCCGTCGACCGGGGCGTTCGCCTTCCTTAAGCATCCCGAGTGGGTCCTGCGCGTGATCCACCGCGTGCTGGATTGGGACGGGCGCTTGGTGAGGTTCGCGGTCTCGGTCGCGCTTCGCGGCAGGGCTGCCGCGAAGCGCGACCGAG
>JABEUK010000005.1 GCA_013044425.1 Thermoplasmata archaeon
CCGACAGCTACAAGCGCTACTAGGCCCACCTCGGGCGCTAGATCCGAACCCTTTCATCTCCCCGCCCGCGAGGGCGGGGATTCCCCTGTTTTTCTACCGGTCGAGCATTAAATACGGGTCTCGGTCATGGCGGATGGCCTATGGCAGACCCGAAGAGCCGCGAACTCGTTCTCTACGTCCAATCCCGCCGAGCCATCACCTCGTTCTACCGTCCCCCCATCTCCACCGCCGAGGGAGCTCCCGGCGTCAGCGTCAACGTCGGAGCCGCGAGCATCACGGGAGGGGAGACCCGGGGCGCCACGCTCGAGGGCGGAATCGCAGACCAGCCCATCCACTTCCTATCGGACGATCAGGCGCGGTGCGTCGCCTTGACCGAGGAGCTCGCCGCTCGCCGCGGCTACCAGGTGAGCGTCACCGACATCGAGAAGGCCGGCCGCATCGAGCGGCTCGTCGCCGAACATCTGCGCGGCGTGCAGACCTTCCCGGTGCTCATCGCACCGAGCGGCCGACGCCTGGAAGGGGTCGACGCGTTCACGGAAGAGCGCCTGTGCGAGATCATGCCCACCGACATGAAGAGCATCCGAGCGTTCACCTACCTCAAGATCAAGGGCGGTGACTTCGACCGGATCCGCGACCAGCTCGTCTCCTTCCCCGAGATCAAGGAACTCCACTTCCTGACGGGCGATTGGGACATCTTCATCGTGCTCGAGTTCGCCGCCTCCGACGCGCGCAAGCGCCACGTGCTGGATTTTGTCACGGCGAAGATCCGGGGCTTGCCCGAGATCATCGACACCTCGACGCTCGTGCCGGAGTACTCGCTGACGAAGTTCCCGCAGTAGCGCGAACCCGGCCCGCTCGAAGGTCGAGACCGTCAGCGCCGACGGGTCCGGCGGCGCCGTCGCCGGCGCGGATCGATCCCCACCTCTCGACGAGGGGGGACGTGGCCGTCGGGAGTTCCCGGCTCCGGAGCGCCGTACTGGGCCTCGATCGTGATGGGGTGCTCCCGCAGCCAGGCGATCCCCTCCACGTACGCCGCGAACGCCTCGAGGCTCGTGAACAGCGGAACCCCCATTTCGACCGCGCGCCGGCGCAGGACGTAGTCGTCCTCGATCATCCGTTCGAGCTTTTCCTGGGTGAGGGAGCTCGGTACGTTGAGCAGGAGATCGATCTGCCCGTTTCCCAGCGCTTCGAGCACGTTCGGATGGCGGTCCGGTTCGCTGACCTTGTGGAGGACCTTGACTCCGCGCACTCCGTGCCCCGACAGGAACGCGGCGGTGTCCTCGGTGGCGGCGACGTACAGATCGAGTTCTGCGAGGCGCATCGCGATCGGCAGCACCGCCTCCTTCAGCTGGGTCCCGCCCACGCTCACGAACGCCGTGCCCTTGCGCGGCGCGAGGCGGACTCCGGTGGCGACGAGGGCCTTGACGAGCGCGTCGCTGAACGTCGGACCGAAGCACGCGACCTCGCCCGTCGACTGCATCTCCACCCCGAGCACGGGATCCGAGCCCGTGAGCTGGAGGAAGGAGAACTGAGGGACCTTGACACCCCAGCGGCCGGGCGGCAGCGGCGCGAGCCCGTCCCGGGAGATCGGGCGTCCGAGCATCGCCCGGGCCGCCTCGCGCAGGAGCGGAATGCCCGTCGCCTTCGTCAGGAACGGGAGCGAACGGCTCGCGCGCAGGTTCAGCTCGATGATCTGGTAGGCCCCATCCTTGACGAGGAACTGGACGTTGAACGGCCCTTGGATCTTCAGGTGGCGGGCGAGCCGCTCGGCCGCATCGATCAGTTCGCGCTGCACCCGCTCGGAGGTGTGGCGCGGAGGCAGGCAGAAGATCGCATCCCCGGAGTGGACGCCGGCGCGCTCGACATGCTCCAGGATCCCGCCCACCAACACCCGGGTCCCGTCGGAGATGGCGTCCAGCTCGACCTCGTCGGCTCCCTCGACAAACTTCGTGATGACGACCGGGTACTCCGGTGAAATCCGCGTGGCCTCCGTCAAGAACCGGGCGAGGTCGTGACGTCCCGTGATCACGCGCATCGCCTGGCCGCTCAGAACGTAGGACGGTCGCACCAGCACCGGGTATCCGACATCTTCCGCGAAGGAAGCGGCTTGATCGATCGTCGTGAACGCACGCCAGGCCGGCTGGGGGATCTCCAGGCGCTCGAGGAGCTGGGCGAACCGGGCCCGATCCTCCGCGGTATCGATCGACTCCGGGCTCGTGCCGAGGATCGGGACCCCCGCTGCCTGGAGGAGCGGGGTCAGGTTCTGGGCGAGCTGGCTCCCCACGCATGTGACGACCCCTGCGAACCCTTCGAAATCGACGAGGTCTCGGACCCGTTCGAACGTGATCTCCTCGAAGTAGAGCCGGTCGGAGCGATCGTAGTCGGTGGAGACCGTCTCCGGATTGGAGTTCAGCACCGCGACGCCCGGGACTCCCTCCGCCTTCAACCCCTCCACGAGGTTCATGGTCGACCAGTCGAACTCGACGCTCGAGCCGATCCGGTACGGCCCGGCTCCGAGAACGAGGATCGAACCCCGAGGCATCGGGGCGACGTCGTCCGCGTCGGCCCGGTACGTGAGGTAGAGATAGTTCGTGCGGCTCGGCCACTCGCCGGCGAGGGTGTCGATCATGCGGATACGTGGCCGGATCCCGAGTTCGATCCGGCGTCGGCGCACCGCCTCCTCGTCCATCCGCGTCGCACGGGCGACCGCGCGATCGGACAGTCCCATCTCCTTGGCCCGTCGCAGTAGCTCCGGGTGCGGGCCCGGTGCCAAGGATCCCCTCAGGGAGCGGTGGGTGCGCTCGATCTCCCCGAGCTGGTCGACGAACCACCGATCGATGAAGGAGACCTCGGAGAGCGTGTCCGGTGGGATCCCGGCTTGGAGGCCCTCGAGGATCCAGGTGAGCACCTCGGGCGTCGGCGCCGCGAGGTCCCCGAGGATCGCCGAGGGATTCCGAGACTCCGCCGGGGGAAGAAGTTCCGCGCGCGGGTCGCACATGCGCACCGCCTTGGACAGGGCCTCGGGGAACGACGCCCCGATGCCCATGACCTCGCCCACGGACTTCATCGCGGGCCCGAGGCGCCGATCGGCGCGCTCGAACTTATCGAGATCCCAGCGCGGCAGCTTCACGACGACGTAGTCGAGCGCGGGCTCGAAGCATGCGGTCGTGACGCCCGTCACCCGGTTCTTAAGCTCGGGGAGCGTGTAACCGAGCGCGAGCTTCGCGGCGACGAAGGCGAGCGGGTAGCCGGTGGCCTTGGAGGCCAGCGCGCTGGAGCGGGACAGCCGGGCGTTGACCTCGATCGCGTAGTACTCCCGACTCGTAGGATCGAGGCAGAACTGGATGTTGCACTCCCCCACGATCCCGCAAACCGCGACCGCCCGCAGCGCGGCCTGACGCAGCATCTGGTACTCGGCGTCCGAGAGGGTCTGGCTGGGGGCGACGACCACGTTGTCCCCGGTGTGGACGCGCATCGACAGCACGTTCTCCATGTTGCAGACGGTGAGCGCGTTGCCCTTGCGGTCCCGCACGACCTCGTACTCGAGCTGCTTGAACGCGCCGACCCAGCGCTCGAGGAGGGCCTGGCCGACGGGGCTCGCCCGGAGCCCCTTGCCCACGACCTCCCGCAGCTCCTCCCGGTTCCGTGCGATCCCGCCGCCCTTTCCGCCCAGCGTGAACGCGACCCGGACCATGATCGGGTAGCCGATCGAATCCGCCGCGTCCACCGCCTCCTCCACGGAGTACACCGCGCGGCTCGGAAGCGTGGGCACGCGCGCCTTGGTCATGGCGCGTACGAACTTGGCCCGGTCCTCGGTCGCCCGGATGCCGGCGAGCGGCGTTCCGAGCACGCGCGTGTGGGTACGGTGCAGCGCGCCCCGGTCGGACAGGCCGATCCCGCAGTTGAGCGCGGTCTGACCGCCGAAGGAGAGCAGGATCCCATCGGGGCGTTCGGCGTCGAGGATCGGCTCGACGAACTCCGGGACGAGCGGCTGGAAGTACACTCGGCCCAGTTTCGGAGAGTCCGTCTGGAGGGTCGCGATGTTCGGGTTGATCACGATGGTGTAGATCCCCTCCTCCTCGAGGGCCTTCAGGCACTGGCTGCCGGAGTAGTCGAACTCTCCGGCCTCGCCGATCTTCAACGCTCCCGAGCCGAGGAGCACCACCTTGGAGGGCAACGATCGGGTCACGCGCGCCGCTTCACCTTTCCTACGAACTGGTCGAAGACGAACCCGGCCTCTTGGGGCCCGGGGTGGCCCTCGGGGTGGCCCTGGAGCGCGAAGATGTTGCCACGGGGGTCCCGCAGTCCTTCCAGGGTCCCATCGTCCGGGTTCATCCCCCACGCCCTCAGCCCGCTCGGCTTGAACGACTTCGGATCGACGGCGTAGCCGTGATTCTCGCTGACGATGAGCGCGCGTCCATCCGGGAATACGACCGTCTTGTTCTGACCCCGGTGGCCGAACTTCATCTTGTAGGTGCTCGCGCCCCGGGCGAGCGCGATCAGCTGGAGACCGAGGCAGATGCCCAGCGTCGGCAGCGCGCGGGTGGACGGCCGACGCAGCTCCTCCACCGTTCGAGCGAGTTGTTCCGGGTCCCCCGGACCGTTCCCGACGAGCAGCCCGGAGACGCGTCGGCCTTCGAAGCGCGCCGGCACCTCGTGGTCGTACGGGAGCCTCAGCACCGAGGTCCCACGCTCGATGAGAGCGCGAAGGATGCTGGTCTTGATGCCGCAATCGAGCACGGCGACGAGCGGACCGCGACCTCCCCCGAGGACCCCCGGCGCGCGCGGGCTCACCGCGTCCATGTACGCCTCGTCGGCATAGGAAGGAGCTTGTGCGATCGCACGGAGGAGCTCCTCCGAGCTCGGCCGGTCCTCCGCGGGGCCGACATCGATGATCCCGCGCACGACGCCCTCGGTGCGGAGGTGCTCGGTGAGGCGGCGTGTATCGATGCCGGAGATCCCGGGCACCCCTTGCTCTTCGAGCCATGACGGCAGCGTTCCGACGCTGTCCCAGTGGTGCGGGGCCGTGAGGCCTCGCGCGATCATCCCGCGCACCTGGATCGAGGAGGATTCAAAGCCGACCGTCAGGCCATGCGAATCCACCACCCCTCGACGAGGGACACCGTAGTTCCCGAGGAGCGGATAGGTGAACGTGAGGATCTGGCCGCGGAAGGACGGATCCGTGAGCGTCTCGGGATACCCGACCATGCCGGTGGTGAATACGACCTCACCGACGCGGCGCGCTCGCGCACCGAAGCCGACGCCGTCGAACCGACTCCCGTCCTCGAGAAATAGAGTCCCCCCCAGAGCGCTCTCCGGCTCCGCCGGCGGCACGGACGTGTGGAACCCGAGCCCGACCAGGTGGTCGTCTGGGCTTAAGATTTACGCGGACCGGGGCGGCC
>JABEUK010000006.1 GCA_013044425.1 Thermoplasmata archaeon
AGACGGAGGCGGACATCTTCTCTGACCATGCTGACCCCTTCCAGGGGCCGGTCATATGTCCTGACAATTCAGCCGGTCAGATGTCCTGCTACACTACAGTTAGGTGGGAGTCTCTCTCCACGTGGGAGTCGGGCTCGTTCCGTTTCGAAGGGTGGCACCGTCGATCGTTCGAAGCGATTCCGCCTCCCTTTGGGCGCGGTCGCCGGTCCGACGTGTCCCACACACGGTGTGAGGGGGCTACTCGCCGCCCGTGCAACGTTCGTTACACCCATCACCATCTCCCCCCCACGACTCCTCGGGTGTCGCAGGGGGGCACCCTGCATGAGGCGAGGGAGCGCGGCTACCCAGAGCCTACCGATCGCGTCCGTTGAATGGGATGGGTCCGGAACCTGGTCGAGCCGCGGAGAAGCCCAGCCCCGGACCTCCGGGCCGACGCGCAAGACGGGCCCGCGGGAGCGAGTCTATCCGGCGTCCTCGACTCTCTTCCGTACCCGGAGCGCCTTGAGCGTGATCCACTTGCTGGGCCTGCCGGGCTCTTCGATCACGAGGGGCCGGATCTTGTTCTTATCCGGATGGATGGTCGTTCCCGGCCCCAGGTCTGGATGGGACCGATCCATGAGCCAGGTGCCGTCGCGCCGGCGTTTCTCCATCAGGATCTTGAGTGCCGGCCGGAGGCGCCGATCGCCCCCGAATCCGAGATCGGTGAGCACATCCAGCCCGATCAAAATATCGTAGAAGTAGTGGTTCGGATAGTGAAGCCGGAGCCAGGGAGCGTAGGGCCGGCCCTCCTGGAACAGCTTCCGGTCGAGATAGAACTCCGCGCCCTTCGAGATGGCCCGCTCCATCTTGGGCGATCGCTTCGCCTTTGGCAGGGCCGCGAACGCGGCGAGAGGTTCCCACACATCCAGTGTGCCCGGCGTATCCTGGGAACAGTTCCATCCGCCGTTCTCCCGCGGGTCCTCCAGCAGCCAGTCGTAGAGCTTTCGGACCCGGATGTCGTCCGCGTACCCGAACCGGGTCATCATCCGGGCGGTGTTCGCCGAGATGCACGCCTCCTCGTGGAAAAAGTTGAACGGTGAACTGCGTCGGAGCTTGTACTCGAAGATGAGCTCGGCGATCTTCTTGATCCGCGGGTTCGTCGCGTCGAGTCCGAAGTCCGAAAGGACCAGGGCCCTCCAGTTCGTGGCCCGGAAGGTGGGGAAGTAGAGGAAGTTGACCCACTCCCCGACGTTCTTGGGCTCGTGCGCCTCCCAGAAGCCCTTCGACCCCTGGCTTCGCAGCTGGTCGTACGCCCAGCCGGCGCGGGCGATTCTCGAGCGCGCCGACCGGACTTCGGGATCGTCACCCGTTCGACCGAGCAGGTCGATCAACGTGTAGTACTGGGCGACGGGCTGATCGTCCTCCAAGAGCCAGCGGATCACGGTCGAATCTTCGGTGGCCGGAGTGGAGTCAGAACTCTCGCTCATGGCGGGGTGGGTCTCCGTTCGCCATCGCCAACTTCAGTATATGAACCACGTGCAGCGGTAGTGGAACGCTTGCTCCACCTGGGACGGGGGCTCATCGATCTCTCGGTGAGCATCGGTTCGGACTCCCCTCCGAAATTGGCCCGCCCCGACGATTTCGGAGCTACTCCGATGCCACGGAGGCCCCGAAATCGAACTCTCGATAGGCCCGGCTCGATACCGAGCCCTCCCCGTACGGGGTAACCACGGTCAGCGCGGCCGGGCCGGACCATTGGACACGGAGCCTCGAAGGCGTCCAATCTAGGTCGATCGAGCCTTCCCCGAGGCGGAGATGGGCGATCGACGCCGAGGTCCACTCGGTGGGAAACTGGGGATGCACCTCGAGGCGCATGCGCGAGGCGTCGGCCTGGAGCCCCCAGAGACGTTCGAACAACGCCGTGAGGAATGGCGCTATGCTGAACCCGAGCAGGAAACATGAATCGAACGGCTCGGGCCGGTCGCCGCGATAGCATTCGTTCGCGTACCCGCCCTCCTCCACGATGCGGTGGGCGATCGTCTCGAGGTAGGCCATGCCGAGCTCCCGTTCCCCCGCGACGTACGCGGCGTCCGCCGCCCACGCGGTCGCGATCGTCCAGACCTGCCCGTCGTGGTAGGCCTGGGGGTCGTAGGTCGCATGGAGGCGAGAGAGCGTCCGCACGCCCCACGGCGTCGTGAGATCGTCGCGCGCGGCGCGATGCACGACCGAGCGGGCGAACGCCGCATCGAACCAGCCGGCGCTCACCGCGCGCAGAGCGTTCGGCCGCACCTTTCGTACCGGCCCCGCCGCATCCATCGAGTCGAACAGATACCCTTCCTCGGGCCACGGATACCGTTGGCCGACCGCATCCCGGACCCGGTCGGCCATGGCGGTCCATCGAGCCGCGCGCGGGTCGTCCGCGCCGCGCGAGGTCCATCGAGCTCCCGCCCGGAGCGCTTCGTTCCAAAGGACCTGGATGTCGATGGCGTGGTCTCGTCGGTCGGTGGAGTCCCAGATCGTCGTGTCCACGGCATCGATCCCGTAGTGTACGCGGACCAACGAAGCCTTCACCGCACCCACAGAGTGGACCTCTCCGCCGTTGCGGAGGAGTCCCGTCTTCGGGTCGGTGCGGACCTCGCCCCAGCTCAAGATCCGCTCGAGCACTCCGTTCCACCGTGGGGCGCTGGCCGTCCGCCCCGAGTGACGAATGAACCGATCGATGAGGCCGGGGTAGTACAGCGTCGTGTCGGACGTTCCGTACAGGAAGATGGGGCCCGGAGCGATCTGCATGGGGAGCTCGCCGGGACGTCCTCCGAGGATCGGCACTTCGGCATGCAGCTGGTAGCGGAAGACGGAGGAGAGCGAGCGTTCGACCCAGTCGAGGTCTCCGAGCCAGAGCACCGCAGGGAGCATCCACGCGAGGTCCCGGCACCAGATCGCGGAGTACCAGGGGTAGCCCGCGACCAGGCCGCTCAGCCCCTCTCCGGGCGCAGCATACAGGCGCCGGAGCGAGGCGCGCGCGAGGGAGTACGCCCCTTCGAGTTCGGGCGCATCGGGGAATCGAAGGATCGGGGTCCGTTCCATCCAGGCGGCGTCCGCCGTTCCGACCTGCCCCGCTACCATTTCCGGATCCTCGAGCGCGCGCTCGACGGCGTTGCGGCGCCCGATCTCCCGCTCGAGCCCACCGTGGAGGAGGAACGTGATCTCCGCCGTTCGGCCCGGAGCCAGCGAAAGTTCGTGCTCCGAGGCGACCTCCTCCAGCCGCCCCTC
>JABEUK010000049.1 GCA_013044425.1 Thermoplasmata archaeon
AATCGGTTCCGAACCGTCTCGCTGCCCGGAGATCTCGCCCGGAAGGTCCATCTCCTGCGTCTTTCCCTTCCGCTGGTCGCACCTCCCGACCCGGCGGAGGCGGACGAGCTGGTGCGCACCGTAGCCGCGATGCAGACCACGTACGCCACGGGACGCCACACCCCTCCCGGACGGACGGAAGCGGTGGACCTCCAGGAGCTCTCCCGCATCCTGGGAGAGAGCCGAGACCCGGTCGAGCTCGAGAGCGTCTGGATCGGTTGGCACGACATCGCTCGGCCCATGCGACCTCAGTTCACGCGCTACGTCGAGCTGGCCAACCGAGGGGCGCGGGAGCTCGATTTCGCCGACACGGGCGCGATGTGGCGATCGAAGTACGACATGGACCCGGATTCGTTCGCCCGCGAAGCCGACCGTCTCTGGGCCCAGGTCCGGCCGCTGTACATGTCCCTGCACGCCTACGTGCGTCGCCGCCTGGTCGAACGGTACGGCCCCGAGCTCGTCCCGGAGCGCGGCCCGATCCCGGGTCACCTGCTCGGCAACATGTGGGCCCAGTCCTGGGAGAACCTCTACCCGGACCTTGCTCCCCCGGGCGGTGGATCGACGTTCGACCTGACGAAGATCCTCGAGGGGCGGCACACGAGCCCGACCGACATGGTCCGATTCGCGGAGCGGTTCTTCGTCTCCCTCGGCCTCGATCCCCTTCCGAGCACGTTCTGGGAACGGTCGATGTTCGTCCGACCGCGCGACCGCGAGGTCGTCTGCCACGCGAGCGCCTGGGACGTGGACGCGGTCGAAGACCTCCGGATCAAGATGTGCATCGAGATCACGGCGGAGGACTTCCACACGATCCACCACGAGCTCGGGCACAACTACTACCAGCGGGCCTACGCCCGGCAACCGTTCCTGTTCCGGGAGAGCGCGCACGATGGCTTCCATGAGGCCGTGGGCGACACGATCGGGCTGTCCGTGACGCCCGAGTACCTCGTGCAGGTCGGGCTGTTGGACCGCGCCCCGCCCCCCGAGGGGGACATCGGCCTCCTGCTCTACACCGCGCTGCAGAAGATCGCGTTCCTCCCGTTCGGGCTCCTGATCGATCGGTGGCGCTGGTCCGTCTTCTCCGGAGAGTATGGCCCGGACTCCTACAACCGGACGTGGTGGGAGCTGCGCGAGCGCTACCAGGGGATCCGACCCCCCGTCGCGCGCGGCGAGGAGGCCTTCGACCCCGGAGCGAAGTTCCACGTTCCGGCGAACGTGCCGTACATGCGCTACTTCCTCGCCCATATCCTCCAGTTCCAGCTCCACCGGTCGCTCGCCCGGGAGATCGACTGGACCGGGCCGTTGCACCGGTGCTCGATCTATGGACAACGCAAGGCCGGGAAGCGCCTCCAGGCGATGCTCGAGCTGGGCTCGAGCCGCGAGTGGCCGGACGCCCTCGAGGCGATCGGGGGCGACCGCCGCATGGAGGCCGCGGGTCTCCTCGAGTACTTCGCGCCGCTGCAGCGCTGGCTGGACGAGCAGAACCGGGGCCACCCGGTCGGTTGGTAAGGGGTCGGTACGCACGCACGATAAACCCGGCGCACCGTCCACCCCCATGGTGCATCTACCGGCTCGGCGGCTCGCTCGCCGGCCGCTGCGGGGACCATGGTCGCCGGCCTGAGCGACCTCACCTTCGCGACGCTGCCGGTCGGCCTGGTCGCGATCGCGATGATCGGGCTCAACCTGTACGTGCTCTACCGGCTCCTCCTCGACCGCCCTCGCCACCCGGTCTCGGCCTTTGTGCTGGGCGGTGGGGTCCTGCTCGCCCAGCTCGTCCTTTGGGCGGGGGTGGCCTACTACCTATTCGTCCCGACCGTGGGAGGGTTCGTTCTGTTCGCCATCGCCGCGCAGTTCATGATGGTGCCGATCGCGATCTGGTTCGTCGCACTGATCCTGAAGCAATCGCAGCGATCGATCGCCCCCGGAAGCGTGCCGATCGCGATCGCCATCGGGTTGCTCCTGTTCGCGAACGAGTATCTCATGAGCATCGCCTTCCTTCCGCTCGCCCCGCCGGCGTTCGCCGGGACGATCTCGTTCACGGGGAATCCCGTGGAGTTCTTCGCCGCGCCGCTGGTCACGCTGTGGTACTGCTGGCCGATGGGAGGGACCATGGCCGCGCTCCTGTGGTGGGCCCGTCTGCCCGCCGTCGATGCCCGGGCCGTCGGAGCCCTCACCGCGACCGCGTTCCTGGCGCCGTGGATCCCCGAGTCCCCTCTCGCCGGAGCGCTCGCAACGGCGATCGTGATGGGGATCGGGCTCGGTCTCCTCCTGCGAGCCTCGATGGTGGACCGGCACCCGAGCGTCGATTCCGCGCATCTGCGGCTGGGGGCGGCCGCGGCCTTCGTCCTGATGTCGGCCGGCGCGTTCTCTTCGGTGCTGGTGTCCTCCGGCCCCGGGCACATCCTCCCGTTCGCATCCATCACCGCCGGGGTGATGGTCGGCGAGACGGTCTACCTCGTACGCCGCCTCCTCGCGCCGACGGGACAGCGACCTCGGCCGGGGTCGGTAGTGTGCCCCCTCCCCGTCGCCGTCGCAGAACCACGAGAGCGGCCGGACCTCGGTCTATAGTCCGGGAGCCGGGTCGCCGCCGGGGCTGGCCCGCACGGAGGGAGCCGGGCCCGGGGTCAGCGTCGCCCGCGTCGCGGTCGTCGCCGACGGGGGAGGGGACGCGCCGACCATCGGAAGCTTCGTGCCCCGCGGAGCCGGGAGCGGGAGGCCCAGCTTCCCGCGGACCCAGTGACGAACGTCGTAGATGTACATGTTTCCATAGGGGCACGCGCTGACGCAATCGCCGACGCCGCAGCACTTGGAACTCCGGAACTCGCCCTTCGTGCGGAAGAAGCCGGGCATGTTGACGAGCCCGATGGGGCAGGACTTCGCGCAGTCGAGCGTGGTGCACGCCTTGCAGACGTCCTTGCTCCGGACCTTGAGCTTGAACAGTCCGATCTTGTGGAATGCCTGGCTGATCGCCCCCGTGTAGCACCAGCCCATCGTGACGCAGTTGTAGGTGCCGACGTACGGGACGGCGACGAACAATACGTACCAGAGGATCCCGAAGGAGATCGAGAACAGGAAGACGGTCGGGTCCGCGCCGAGGACCTTCACGTTCCAGACCCCGGTCGAATCGAGATACGATGTGGTCGAGGCGAGGAGCAGCGAGCCCAGGATGACACCGGTGGAGATCGAGTAGGCGGTCGAGAACCGGCTGCCGAGGTACTTGCGTCCCACCGGCCCGGATCGATTGAACGATTTCATCGCGTCGAGCGTCGTTCCCTGGTACATCAACGCGGCCGTGCAGAACGTGGAGCAAACGACCCGCCGGCCGAAGAGCGCCGTCAGCGTTCCCATGATCGCGTAGGTGAGGATCACGACCGTGAGCGCGCTCGCGGCGAGCACGGCCGATCCGATCCCCATCGACCAGCCGAGGACGGGGACGGTCGCCTGGGCCGGAGCGTTCGGAAACGCGGCGTGGTAGTAGATGCTCGGGAAGAACACCGCGAAGACCGCGTAGCAGGACATCATGAGGACCATCCGGATCCGGTTCTCCAGGTTCGGCGTCTCTCGGATCTTGAAGAGCACGAGGGCACCCATCTCGATCCCCATCATCGTCAGGAACCAGGTCGACGCCGTCACCCCCGCGAGGAACCAGAATCCGTTGTAGATCGCGTGGTAGGCGATCGTACCCGCACTCCCGCTCAGCGGGAGCGTGAAGAACGTCCCCGCGTAGTGCGCGGGGTCGATCTGGACCGCGAGCAGGCCGCCCATGAAGATCTCGGCCACGAAGATGGATGCGAGCACTCCGAACGTCCAGTTCGCATCGAGTTGCCAAGGCGTGCCCAGCCCCTGGCCGAATCGCTCGAGGCCCACGATCGCAGCGAAGAACACGACCATCTCGGCGACGATGCCGAGCGCGAAGATGTCCGCCCAGCCGCCGAAGTACAGCCAGATGAACTGGCCGGCCATCATGAGGCCGTAGATCCCCAGCAACGCGCCGACGTAGTGGGAGAAGGCGGCATCGAGCTGGCGGTGCCGGTAGATGAATTCCATGAGATAGATGAACAGCACGATCATCGTCGCGCTCGAGAGATAGACGCTGAAGGCGACCCACGCTCCGAGGGCGAACGCCGTGGGGGAGAGGAACATGATGAGGGACTGGAGGAGCAGAACGCGGTACAATCCCGCGGAGATGCGATCCCGCAGGAAGTACGTCGTCAGGGCCATCTCGGCCGACATCGTGAACAGGAACCACGGGGAGGTCGCGACGCTCGTCAGCACGTCGACGATCCCGCCGCTCAGCACGGACCCCGCCGCCAGTTGGAACGTGGCTCCCATCAGGAGCTCGTTAACTAGAACGAGGGCCACGACGGCGGCGATGAATCGGTACGGATGGACGATCGGCCGGGGCGTGAACCGGTGGCCCTCCGCGACGCGTTGCTTCACCTCGTTGAGGTAGGTGAGGAAGAACGGGATGACGCTGATCGACATCAGCGCGCTCCCGAGCCAGAGACCTTCGATGATCGACGAGCGGCTCGGGGCGACGAAGTAGACGAGCGCTCCGGCGAACATCGCCACCATCATCGCGAGGAGGAACGTCACGACCGACGCGTGGACGGGAGTCTTCGCCTCCGAGGCCCATTTGATGAGCACCGCCGTCGCATAGGCCATCAACGCGGCGATCCCCGCGAGGATCGCATCGGTCGCGATCACCGGGATCCGCTCCGGGCGCCGTTGCTTCGGGCCACTCCGTTCATCCTCGTCGCGCTACGGGCTCCGCAGCCCCCCGGCCGAGGTGGCGGGAGGCGGGCTCGCCGGCGAGTCCAGGACGACGAGGCGAGCGGAGGGCCCGGGCGTCGAGCGCGACCTCAGGGAGGTGGAAAACGAGGAGGGGGATCCGGCACCCATCCACCCCGCGGACCACTCCAGGGGTTGGAAGGCGCGAGCGGGGAGGAGGGCGAACACGATCGCAAAGCCGCCTACGAGGAGATACTGGAATCCCCAGCGCAGGGCAACGGTGAGGCTGTCGGTCGTGAGGGGAACGACCGCTCCCCAGCCTGCCGGGAGCCCGAGCATCCCGAGGATCTCGTTGCCGAGACCGTAGATCCCCCAGCTCGAGATGGGCGGGGGAACCCATGCGACCAAACAGAGCCCGGCGACGAGCAGGGTCGCTCGCAGCACGAGCGACCAGGAGCGAGCGAGTCTCGTGAGACCGCGGTGGATCGCCGCGGGGAACAGCGCGACCAAGATCGCGAACAGAGCGGGGAGCTGGTACTGGATCCCCCAGGAGAACCAGATCGCCGCGGAGGCGCTCTGCGGCGCGATGATGATCCAGTCCGCGAACATCGCGAGCGACCAGGTGATGCCGCCGATGAGCAACGCGACCCGCAGCAGCGCCCCGAGGGCGAAGCTGCGGTCGAGCGGCGCGGGTGCGGCGAACGCTCCGGTCTCCCGGGTCCGCCCGGAGCGCGAGAATATCCCCCGCGTCACGAACAGGAGCTGCTCTTGGGCGATCAGCGCGATCCCCATGACCACCACCTGGAACAGGCTCAGGTACCAGCTGTTCGTGACCAGCGTGTAGGTGGTGCTGCCGGTCGTCTGGGCCACGGCTCCAATCCCCGCGGCCGCCGCCGCACCCGTGGAGCAGCAGGCTCCCAAGGTCACCAGCGCGATCATGGCGGGCGTGAGCCCGACCCCCGAGCCGATGGCCGTGGAGCGTGCCGCTCCACTTCGGCGCATTCGCACGAGTTCGACCCCCAAGAGGACCGCGGCCGAGATGCCGATCCCCACTCCGATCGAAACGAAGATCATCGTCCAGGTCGGCAGGAACGGCAGATCGAGCACTCCCCAGCCTCCCACGACCAGGATCCCGGGGTAATTCCACCACTGCGGGTTCGTGCCCGGGCTCCACAGGATCCCGGCGTACGGCGTCACGTGGAGCGGAGTAAGGATCAACATTTCTCCGACCCACATGGAAACCAGCGCGAAGACGACCGCGAAGAACGCCGTCATCATCCGGCCGTGGCGTTCGCGCACGAATCGACGGGTTTCGCGCAGGGTCAGGATGGCAAGCAGGCCATGGGATGTAGCCTCGTCCACCATTCCCGTATCGGAGCGAGGAATCGCTTAAGAGACCCCGGTCCGGACTCGGTCCCGCACCCCTTCCGGCGGCCGGCCGTCGCCTCCGGGGAAGAGGACGATCATGGGTCAACGGCCCCGCGACGGGCCAGCTCGGGGCGAGAGCATCGGGAGCTGCGGCTCGGCGGCCGGGATTCCCGCCCCTCCGGCCGGCCGATAGGCACCGTAGTACGGGATCCGGTGGGCGATGACCCGGCGGAGCGCGTCCCGGACCGCCTCATCCCCCAGCCCGCGGGTCGCGATCAGGTCATCATTGCGGTTGAGGCAGCCTTTCAGCTCCCCGCGGTGGGTCACGCGGATCCGATGGCAGTTCGCGCAGAACTCGGCGTTCCCTACCGGATCGACGAGCTCGACCTCCGCGCCTCGGAACAAGTACACGCGCCGGTGGTGCATCTCCCGGACGAGCACGCGACTCGCATGGGCCTCCAGCCAGCTCTTCACGGCCGTGATGTCGACCATCCACTCGCGGTGGGCGACGAGTTCCGGCATGAACTCGATGAGCTGGAGCCGGAGGCCGTCCTCGGACCCGACGTAGTCGATCATCGCGGGAACGTTCTCCAGCGTCGAGCGGAAGACCACCAGGTTGAGCTTCACCGGCTTTAGCCCCACACGAAGGGCCTCACGGACGCCCCGCAGCACCGGGGCGAGAGCTCCCCCCCGGATCGACCGGAACTGATCCGGATCGAGCGAATCGACGGAGACGTTCACCCGCTTGAGCCCCGCGTCCCGCAGGGGCTCCGCGCGGTGCTCGAGCATCGCGCCGTTCGTCGTCAAGGAGACATCGGGGATGTGCCGGACCGTCCGATCGATGATCGCCTCCATGTCCGGCCGGACCAACGGCTCTCCACCGGTGAACTTGACGGATCGGATCCCGAGCTCCCGGGAGAGGCGCACCAGCCGTTCGATCTCCTCCAAGGTCATCTCCTCCGGATCCCGATGGCCGGCACGGCTGGTCGGGCCCTGGCCCTCGTCGTGACAGTACGCGCAGGTGAAGTTGCAGCGCTTCGTGACGCTGATCCGGATATCCGTGACCTCGCGTCCGAAGGCGTCGCTCAGCATGCCGCCGGGACTACGGCGGGCGGCCATATAGCCCACCCACGCCGGCCCGATCTCTGCGCATCGCCCGAGCCCCACCGGGGAGGGCCGAGCCCCGCTTCGGCCCGCCGACGGAGGGCGGCGAAGGGTCGTGGGCGGCCGGCGGACGCTAAGTGCGGCGGGCCTCTTGGTCCCCGCGCCGGGCCACGGCTCACCGAATCGCCGGGGCCGAACGCAGAGGAGGATCGATGCCGACGGACGAGCACTCCCGCTACGAGCGAACGCCCATTCCCGAGGAACCCGCGCGCGATCGCGCCGCGAGCTTCATCGAGATCCGACATCCGTACCTCCCGGCCGATGCGGTCCTCGAAGCCCAGCGTTGCCTGCAATGTGCGATGCCGTACTGTGTGCAGGCCTGCCCCATCGATCAGGATGCGCGCGGCTACATCCTGCGGATCGCCGAAGGCAAGTTCGACGAGGCCGCGCTCGTGACCCTGCGAGAGAACCCTCTCGGAACGACGCTGTGCAAGGTCTGCTACCACTTCTGCGAGGATGCCTGCATCATGCACGAGCGGGGCGTCCCGATCGCGATCCGTCAGCTCAAACGGGCGGCGATGGAGCTGGGAAAGTCGGACCTGTGCTACGTTCCCGCGGCCCTGCGCGAGGAGCGCGTGGCGATCGTCGGAGCGGGACCGGCGGGATTGATGGCCGCGTGGGAGCTTGGGCTGCGCGGGTACCGCGTCACCGTGTTCGAGCAGCAGCCGTACATCGGCGGGCAGGTCGGCGAGATCCCGAAGTACCACATGGACGGCTACGAGATCGAGGTGGATGCCGAGCGGTTCCGGAACCTTCCGGTGACCTTCGTCATGGGGAAGCGGATCGGAACGGACGTGACGATCGAGAGCCTGCGCGCGGAAGGATACTCGGCGATCTACCTCGCGGTCGGCACTTCCGACCACAAGCGCCTCGGCATCCCCGGCGAATCCCTGCCGGAGGTGTACGGGGCGATCGATCTTCTCAAGGAGGTGAACAAGGGTCCCGCGGTCTCGGTCGGCGCCCGCATCGTCGTGATCGGGGGCGGAGACGTCGCGATGGACGCCGTGCGCTCCGCCTTGAGACTGCAACCGCACAAGGACGTGACCGTCGTCTACCGGCGGACCCGGGACAAGATGCCGGCGGGACACGAGGAATCCGACGAGGCGGAGGAGGAAGGGGTTCGCTTCCTCTACGAGCTCAGCCCCGTGGAGATCCTCGGGACCGAGCATGTGGAGGGGATCGTCGTACGCAAGACGAAGCTCAGTGCTCCCGGCCCATCGGGTCGACCCTCGGTCGTCCCGGTTCCAGGTTCGGAGGAGACCATCCCGTGCGACATGGTCATCGTTGCCGTGGGAGAAGCTCCCGCCCTCGCGGCGTTCCCCGCGGCCCTCGATCTCCGATTCGGCGCGCAGGGTTGGCCCGAGGGAAAGAACCCGGACTCGATGACGGGGATCGAAGGGATCTTCGCCTCGGGAGGGAAATCGGTCGTGCACGCCATGGCGGCCGGGACTCGCTCCGCGAACGGCATCGACGCCTATCTGAGCCGCAAGGCCGGACGCCCTCCGACGCCGCGCCCGGACCCCTTCGGGAAGGGAGATCCTCCCGCCCTGCCGAGGGGCTACGGGGCTCCGACCTGGACGCCGTAGCCACCCCGCGCGCTCCGACCGGCGAAGATGCCCTTCGGAGCGCCTCGGTCGGTCCCGGGGCCCACGGGTACGGATCGTCTACTCCTACATTCGGGCGCCGGACCGCCCCGTTCGATGCGTTTCCACGAATCGACCCCGGCGTCCGTGTCGTCAAGCGAGGATGGTTCTCGCACGGCGGCAAGTGCGTCCACCTCGTCGTTCCGGGCTCGCCGCATCGCCTCGAACTCAACTACAGTCCGCGAGGCTCGAGATTCGCCGAGCCTTCCGCCGCGGAGCCGAATTCGGCCTCGTGCCAACGTCGCATCCCCGTCGATCGCCCACCTCACCGCGAAGACGGGTTCGAGTTCACGTCCTTATCCCTCCGTCCGGCATCCGCTTGACCGAGAAGCTCCATGAAGTGGGTGACCCGAGAAAAGGCCCGAGTGGATCGTATCGCGTGCCCTTGGCTGATCCGAAAGTTCATCGACCCTCGAGCAGAGTTCCTCTACGTTCCGAAGGAGAAGGTCGCGGAAGTGGCCGCGAGGGAAGGGGCCACTCCGTTCGACGTGCCCGGGGCGGAGCTCCACCACTACGAGGAGGGCGGAAAGGAGTACGTGAGCTTCGACGCGATCATCCGGAAGTACAAGCTGGCGGACCCGGCCTTGCTCGAGCTCGCCAAGATCGTTCGGGTGGCCGATGGGGGTTTCGGGCAGGAGCCCGAGGCGGCCGGGCTCGAGGCCGCCGCCACGGGGTTCCGCATGCTCGCCCGCGACGACCTGGAGAACCAACGGCTCCAGTTCCCTCTCTACGACGCCTTGTACGCCTACTGCCAGTGGAAGATCGATCACGGCGGGATGCTTGAGCATACCGGCGCCGGGCCTTCGACCCCGTAATGGGAGTTCGGCCCTCCCTCGCGCCGTTCCCGGCGGATGGATGGTGAGTCGGCGGGAGCACTCCGATGTCGTCCGAAGTAGCCGCGGGGGCCGACCGACCCTCTTCGAGGCGAGACCAGCTCGTTCTGATGGGCGCCCGGACCGCGCGGGGGTTTGGTGCGGGGGCCCTTTCGATCGTCATCGCCCTCGATCTTGCCGACGCGGGGTACTCCTCCTTCGCGATCGGGCTCCTGCTCGGCCTCGCCTTAGGAGGCGCGGCCGGTTGGGCGCTCCTGGTCCCGCGACTCGAGCTGCGTTGGCCGCGCCGCCGGGTGTTCGCACTGTCGGCCGTCGCCCTCGCTGCCGGTGGCGTTCTCCTGTGGATCGATATCGGGAACCCCGTCCTCGTGCTCGCGGCCTTCCTGCTCGGCGGAATCGTCGCCGGCGGGGCCGACGTGAGTCCCCTCGGAGCGCTGGAGCAAGCCTCCCTCGCGGGCACCACGGGGCATCAACGAAGGACGCGGACCTTCGCCACGTACAATCTTCTCGGATACATCGGGGTCGCCTTGGGGGCGCTCGCCGCGGGCCCGCTCTACGGCGTGAACACCTCCGTGCTCCCCGGACTTCCCTCGGGCCCTCACGATGCGACGTTCCTGTTCTACGGACTGCTCGGGCTCATCCTCGTGCCCGCCTACCGGGCCCTCTCGAGCGAGGTCGAACGCGAGGCGGCGGTCGGCCGCCCCTCTCCGCTTTCCCCGCCGAGCCGCTCGACCGTCTACTCGCTCTCCGCGCTGTTCGCGGTCGATGCGTTCGGAGGCGGGCTGATCGTGAACAGCCTCGTCGTCTTTTACTTCTCGACCCGGTTCCAGCCCTCGGTCGACTCTCTCGGGTTCGTCTTCTTCGCGAGCAGCCTCGCCGCCGGGGCGTCGCTAATCCTCGCCGTCCCCCTCGCTCGGCGCATCGGGCTCGTCAACACGATCGTGTTCAGCCACATTCCTTCGAACATCCTCCTCATCGCGGTCGTATTCGCTCCGACGTTCCTCGTCGCATCGATCCTGTGGATCGCTCGAGCCACGCTCTCCCAGATGGATGTACCCACGCGCCAATCCTACGTCCAGGCGGTGGTGCCGAAGGAGGACCGCGCTGCGGCGGCGGGCTACACCACCGCGGCCCGCGGCTGCCAAGCGTTCGGTGCTCCGGTCACCGGAGCGTTTCTCGCGGCCGGTGGTCCCTGGCTCAGCGCCCCCTTTGCGCTCGCGGGGTCGGTGAAGATCGGCTACGATCTCGCATTCTACTCGCGCTTCCGGCATCATCGACCCCCCGAGGAGGGGGCCCCTCCGCCGGGGGACGGACCTCGAGCTCCCACCGGGAACGCACACCCACCGGTGGAGGAACGGGGAACGCCTCGCCCGCCGCAGCGCGCGTCGGGCGCGGGGAGTGCGACCCCGAGCGGGGCCGGAAACTAGAGAGAGGACGAGCTCGACGCGGGATTCGCGATTTCACCGGGGGAATCGACGAGCGATCGTCCCCCGCGGTCGGGCCCGCACGTGGACGCTCGGTTCCGGATCGTATCCGCGGGCGCAGGTGCTCTACCCGGTGGCGGTGGACGGAGCGTCCTCCGGGGTGGAGGGCTCGGTCTCGAGCTCGAACACGGAGTGGACGATTCCGAACGCACGCTCCACTCGCTCCCGGAGCTCGGCCGTGACCTCGGAGGCTTCGTGCATGGGCATGTTGTCGACCCGGACGTGCGCGGTCATGCACACGAGGGTCGGGCAGACCGCCCAGATGTGGACATCGTGCACTCCACGAACGCGCGGCGCGGTAAGGATCGATTCGGTAACGGCCGGGAGGGAGACCCCCCGTGGCACGCGCTCGGTGAGGACCTCCCAACCTCCCTGGAAGATCGGGATCGATTCGTAGATCAGGATCGCCGCCACGACGAGCGTGACCGCGCCGTCGACCCATGCGCTCCCGGGGGAGAGCACGAGGATCGCCGCGTCGGCGATCAGGGCCGCGGTGATCGCGATATCGGTGCCGAGATGGACGAGCACGCTGCGGATGTTGAGGTCCCGGGCTGCGCGGGGGATCCGACCGAGGTAGACCGCGGAGGCCGACCGCAGGGCGAGGGTCGGAACGGCCGCAAAGAGGATCCAGGCGGGGTCGATCGGGCCGAGGAGGGTCGTCCGGCTGACGAGCTCCAGGATCGCGGGGTAGGCGAAGACGACCCCCGCCGCGAGGATGATGAACGCGTTGAGGATCGCGGCGAAGACCTCGAGGCGATGGGATCCGAACGTATGGGCGTCCGTCCTCCCCCGAGCGGTCCCGGCGAGGGCGAAGTAGGAGATCGCGAACGCGAAGATGTCCGGGATGTCGTGCACGGCATCGACCGTCACCGCGAGGCTCCGGCTCAAGATCGCGCCGATCGCTTCGAACCCCAGGACCACGACCGCGAGGACGAGCGCGACCAGGAGGCCCCGGAGGATTCGCCGCGAAGCTTCCGATTCCCCGTGGGCTTGCTCGGTCACTGCCCGGCAACCCTCGGCACGGAGCTTAAGCGAATCGTCCCACGCGGGAAACCGCGGCGGACCCGGTGGAGGGCGCGATGGACACGGAAGAGATGGGCAAGAAATAGGCTCCACGCCCACCCAGTGCCGGTCGGCGGAGGTGGAGCGGGAGTCTACAGGTCGGCCGACGTGCCATACGACCCGCCCCGAGGATCGCCCACAGAGGGCATCGGTACTTGTCGATCGGTCTTGGCCACCGTCTCCGGCTCGACGCTCCGGTTGATCGTTACCTCGTTGACGATCACTAGCATCTCCATCGTCATCAGGAGGTTCGAGATGACCCGCTGGGCCGCCACCGCCGCTCGACGGTCGGAAACGCGGCGGGCGAGTGCGTCCCCGAGGGTGTAGTCGACAGGTAGCAACCGTTCGATCTCGTTGAGCTTCGCGTTCGCGTCCACGACCGAGAGTCGGCTGAAGGCGCTCATCGTTTGCTCAAGCAGCCGTTCGACACGAGTGATCAAGGCGACCAGGTCGGAGAGGGCCTTCTTCGGCAGGCTGCGGAGGCGGGAGAGGTTGCCGCCAAGCTCCCGGCCGACCCCGTAGATCAGATCCCCGGTGACCTCGAGGACCTTCGCGATCAGTCGGTAGCCGATCTGATAGTGATGGCTCTCCACCCCGATGTCGCGCGCCACCTGGAAGTCGTCCGAAGCGAGCAAGAGTTGTCGGACCATCAGTAGGTAGAATCGGTCGATCTCGTCTTCCATCGGCTCGAGTCGCTCGAGTGCCGTGTGGTCCTCGCCCATCAAGACGGACCGGCAGGTCCCGAGTTCGGTGAGCAGCATGCGCACGACCTGACTCATGAGACGGTGGAGCTGGTACTTGCCCGGATCGATGAAACTCTGTACGTCGATGCTCCCGGCTTCCTCCCCGACGATCGTCATGCCGAGGACGTGAGAGACGGTGCGTCGGATCTCTCGACGCTGGTCGGGCCGGACTCCGGAAAGGGAGGTCACGACGATCTGGTCCTGACCGGTGATGTACCCTCCGATCAGGAGCCGGGCCAGGAGCTTCGGTGGCGCCCTGCTCGCGTCGATTCGAAGCAGCTTCTGGTGCTGTTCCGACGGAGTCTCCGCGCTCGTGGGGAGGAGCTCCAGCCGCCCTCCACCGAGGTCGCGGAATCTCAAGGTATCGCCCGCCTGGAGGTTCATCGAGCCGGTCCACGCCTTCGGGAGGGTGATGGTGAGGGACGACGAACCCGTCCGCTGCACCCGCCGCGTGAGCCCGTCGGCTGCACTCCCACGTTCCTTCCGAGCCCGGGGCATCGCCACCGTATCGCCCTCGGCTCCTTAACGGTCTGCCCGACAGGGGAGCGCCCCCTCCCGTCCTCCCCTCATCCGCCGGTCTCCTGACTCTCCTTACGGCAGGGAGGACTCTCACATGGAGGGGGCCGCCCCTAGAGCACCTGGCCCTCAGGGCCATCGGAACAAGCATGACGACCGCGTATTCAGACGTGCACAAGACGGTGGGAATCTATGAGACGACCACGTCGCATGAATCGAGGACGACCTCCTTCAGGGCGGTCCAGACCCTCTCGGGGATGCGGATCCTCTTCGGTGCGATCTTCCTCTTCGATGGCATTCTGAAGTGGGTGCTGATCCAGCAAGGCACGATGCAGGGGACCATCCAAGGCTTCGGGTATGACTACCTCTCCAACAATTGGTTGGCGATCGGAGTCCTGGTCGGCCTGGGCGAGACCCTGGGCGGGATCGCACTCATGGCGGGAATGTTCCAGCGACCGGCGGCGATTTGGAGCGCGGCGATCATGCTCTCCATCTGGATGTTCGGGGGGCTCGGTGGCGTCTACTCCGCGTCGAGCGGCTGGTCGTTCGTAGGGTACACGGACCCTGGTGGCGACCTCATGCTCATGCTCGTGTTCGTGGTCCTGATCTTTGCACCGTACGCCTACGGGCTCGCGTCGCACTACAAGATTCGGGAGCGGTTCGCGACGAACTCAGTTCGCGACCGAACTCTGCGATTCCTCATCACGTGAGGGAAGGAAACGGGGACGCGGAACGGGGCGTCCGTTCCGAGCGCCGCGGGTGCTCGGGGTCGGACGCCCTGAGGCATTCCGGGTCCTCG
Source organism: Thermoplasmata archaeon (assembly GCA_013044425.1). Lineage (GTDB taxonomy): Archaea > Thermoplasmatota > Thermoplasmata > Lutacidiplasmatales > UBA184 > Lutacidiplasma. The sequence continues at coordinate 14,380 of JABEUK010000049.1, forward strand.
CCCGCGATCGATCGCGCGGTTCGGGGGGATCTTGGACTCGGGAAGGGCGAGTGTCCGACCGCCTACGGACCGAGGTTCTCGCTCCGGACGGCAGATGACGGGGGGCCGTTCGTATGGAAGGTTCGGCGGCCACGACGCGAGTTCGAACACCTGATGGAAGTCGTTGCACTGCGCCCGGACCGGTGGACCTGCACAGGGTGCGGAGGCGTGATGCCGAACCGTCTGCCGCTCCGGATTCTGCCCGCTCGATCCCAATGGGCACGGACAGATCGGCCGGCCCGATGGCGGGAGTCCGGAGGTTTCACCGGGATGGATCCGCTTCCAGTGGTGTTCCGCACGTCTATTCTCGTCGCCTCGCAGTATCGCACCGAGGGCGGGTGGGTCACGGTTCGGCCGGCTCGGGGGCGCGCCATCGCCCCGTCGGCCGAGCGTTGACGGGGGAACGCGTCGACCGGATCGAAGGCCGATCCGCGCGGATGAGCAAGGTCGTCTGGCAGGAGAGGACGGCCTCGTCCCGCTGGTTCGAAAGCGAATTGTCCAGCACGATCACCCCCCCGCTCGCCCTGGGGGAGGTGGCGAGCACACGGACCCGGGCGTGGAGCTCGTCCCCCGCGCGCACGGGAAGCAGGAACCGCAGGCGGTCAACGGCGACAAACGCCTCGACCGTGCCCGACATGAATCCGGCCCGATCCCACAGGCCGGTGAGGATCGAGAAGGTGAAGGCTCCGTGGGCGATGACGGTTCCGAAGCGGGTCGATCGGGCGAACTCGCGGTCCCGGTGCAACGGATTGTGGTCCTCGCTCAGCTCGGCGAACCGGTCGATCTCCTCCGCCGATACCGTTCGATGCGGCGTGACAAACTCCTGGTCGACGTGGAACTCGGAGAAAGGAAGCGGGAATCCTTTCATGGCTTCGCGGTCGATCGGCTTCCCTCGATCGAAGGGAACGAGCGCCCGGAACGCGGGACCTTGCCCGGGCTCGCGCTGCGCGGCCCGTCCGCCAAGAGTCCGCGCAGGATCAGTTCGGCGAGTTGATGCACCTTCGCCTCCGAGAGCCCGTTGCCCCAGACGACGTAGCGGCTCGCAGCGAAGTCGGCCATCCCCATCAGCGCATAGGCGACGAGCTCCGGGTCGAGCCGCTTGAGCTCGCCCCGGTCCATGGCCTCTTCCAATCCCCGACGGTAACCCCGGGCGATCCGCTCGTAGTACTCGCGGTAGAGCTTCGGGTCCACGCTCTCCGCCTGCTTGACGATCCGGTAGAGCTTGCGGTGCCGGTCGAGGAATCGGAAGAACTCGCGGAGCCCCTTCTCCTCCATCGCCGCGCGGCTCGCAAGGGTGTGGGTCGCCTCGCGGAGCGCTCGGCGTAAGTCGTGGTTGAGCGAGGAGAGCAGGGCCCGAAAGAGCTCCTCCTTGGAAGGGAAGTACAGGTAGAAGGTTCCCAGTGCCACGCCGGCACGACGGGTAATCTCGGAGACCCGAGTTTCGTAATATCCCACGTCCCCGAAGATGTCCTCCGCGGCCCGGATGAGACGAGCGCGGGTCCGCTGCCCACGGGCCGTTCGGGGGATGGGAGGAAGCGCGGGCGGCGCGTGAGCCGACCGGCCCCCCTTCATGGGCTCACCGAACGACGCAGGCGAGGATAATCCTTCTTTCCGGCGGGGGTCCGAGGGATCTGTTCGACGCGGACAAACCGCCTCGGGATCTTGAAGCGGGCCAGATGTCCGCGCAGGAACTCTTCGAGTTCGGCGTCTTCCACGGAGGTGATCGTCCGGACGAACGCGCACCCTGACTCGCCCCATCGCTCGTCGGGGACCCCGATGACCGCGGCCTCCGCCACGGCCGGATGGCTCTCCAGAACGCTCTCGATCTCCGTCGGATAGACGTTCTCGCCGCCGGACTTGATCATCTGTTTGCGCCGGCCCACGTAGTAGGGAGACCCGTCGACGTCCCGCCGCAGGAGATCTCCGGTGG
>JABEUK010000050.1 GCA_013044425.1 Thermoplasmata archaeon
ACAGTAGGTGATCGAGTACTTCGCACCGAATGAGATTCCCTGATACAGGACGTCCGTGGCTGGCGTCAGTTCGTGCTTGCACGCGGGGCAGTGAGGCTTCGGTTCATTGCTCGTACTCGGGGGCTGGCCGTTGGCGGTCACTTCTGGCTCACCGCTGCGGTGCATGGGCCGGGTCGTTAATGAAGGGAGCACGCGATCGATGGAGGACCGCAATCAGTGCGACCGAGAGCAGATCACGAGGACGGCACAACCCGAGGTTCGCCGATCCGAGCGCGACGGAACGGTTCGTTCAGCGCTCCGCAGGTCGACTCGGTGGCGAGTGCGCCAAGTGAGCGAATCGAGCGACAACGGGGTGACGGAGGCTCGATCGCCGTTCGCCCGAGCGCGAACTCGCGGTTCAGCGGTGACGTTCCAGGAAGGCCTCCACATCCCGGTGCGCCTCCGCCTTCACCTCACGATACAGCGGGTCGTCAGGGTCAGGGTCGATGTCGAATCCCATCCCCTCGCGTATCTTCTCGAGGCGGGCCTCGTAGTTCGTGTGCCGGTGCCGGACGTACGCCCGCGCCGCGAGCTCCGCCCGTTCGGGCAGGGACAGCTTCCGCGTCCGGCCGACACGTCCGCTGCCAACCGGGGTCGCTTGGGTCACTGCGCCTTGCGCGATCTCTTCCGCCAGCGCCGCGTGCTGGGGCCGAAACGCTAGGAAGTCGAGGATCGCACGCTCCATTTCGGCCCGATACCGTTCCTCGGCCCGCTCTCGCGAGGTTCGTCCCACGGCCCTCTGACGGGCCCGCGAGGTAGCGGTCTCCTCCCTCCGTTTCTCCGCGACGTCGAGGTTCTCCTCGGGGCAGAAGACGCCGAGCTTCGCGGTGTACCCCTTCCTCCGCTTCAGCAGGACCCAGTGGGGGCCTTTCTTCACCTCGCGGGTCACGAACGCGTCACCGGCCGGGACGAACACCCAGCCATCGGGAACGGAGACGTCTCCGCGCTCGGGGTTCCAGTAGCCTTCTCCTGCCCGGGCATGCCACACCGGGAGGCCCGCACGTTGCGAGGCTCGGACCTTGCTCCTCATCGATTCGATGCGGGCGGGCCAACAACCCGCTTGGCGTGGGACCATTCCTCGAATCCCACGATCGGGGGTTCGACACCGTGTCGCCAGAGTAACGCGTTCATCTCGCCGCGGTGCTGCAACTCCTCCTCGACCATATGCCAGAGCATCGCCCGCATCGTAATCCTCTCGCGCTGCCACGAAGTCCACTCATCGTTCACGGGCGCGGAGTACTTGATCACTTGATTCAGGTCCTTCGCATTCAGCCGGCTCACGAAGCGAAGCACCTCTTTCGAGGTCCGGGTCATGGCCCGCCGGGCGCCCCGAAGCGTGCGCACATGGGTGCGAAAGCGACCGACGTGATAGCGACGGACCTGGTCTCGATACACGTACCGAAACCACCAACGATAGGCGTCGAGGACGTGGAGGAATATCTCGAAGAGTGGATACGAGGCACCTTCGTCCCTCGCCCGAGCCTTCTCAGGAATCCGGGCGATTGCCTCGAGATACCCCGGGCGGATGTCTGCGTTGTAGCGGTACCACAAGCGGATGACCTGAAGTTCGTCCATAGGTCGGGACATTGCTTGGCTGGATTATCTGACTGCCTACGATGACGCGAGACCCAGGCGCAGCCTGGCAACCTTCACGGTCGGAAACTCGTCCCAGTCGATTCGTGTCGCCTCGCGATCCATTAGTCGCCTCAGGTGCTCTCCGAACGCGTTCGTGAGGTCCCGCTCCGCCTGCTGGACCGTCGTCGCGTGCACCATCACTTCGGGGAACCCTTCCACGATCCCGAGGTAGGAACCCTCCCCCACGTCGAGGATGCGCAGCCGAAACTCGAACATTGCCTCCTCCTGCAATCTAGCGACAGCGCGAGTCACGACCGCGCCGCGGAAGGACGGACGAACACGGCGCCCACGCCGCGGTCCCCGAGCCTCTCGTGCAGCGCGCGCACCGCCCGCACCTTCCGCTCCACCTCCGCGAGTACGGTCTCGTGAACCCGCGCGCGTAGCTCACGTCCTGCCTCTCCTTCTCGGGCGTACAACGCGAACCCCGCCCACACGGACTCGAACGAGTTTGCGTGGCCTGCTCACGATGGTAATCGCTCAGCGAATCGATCATGTCAAGGAACGGAGAAATTATCGCTACGGAAACTGTCCGCGTTGAGCCGTATGGACTGGACCGAGCTGGCGACTTGGATTGGTGCAGTCGGTTCGATTGCGCTCGTCGTCACGCTTGTCGTCATCCTTCTGCAGTTCCGCCAGAACACCAGAGCAATCGAGCATACGCTCGCCATTTCGCTAATGGGAGACTTGACAAGCGAGTCCTTCGCAAGTCGAAGACATCACCTGCATCATGCCTTGGCACAACACAAGGGAGGAGCATGGGAGGGCTTCGACGACTCGCAGGACGATTTCGAGTGCCGAGCGTTTGCCTACAAGTATGAACTGATCGGCCTCCTCGTTAGCCGAGGGACCCTCGACTACCCCTTGGTTCGCGACATCTTACAGTGGTCCATCATTGCAGACTGGAGAGACTTCTCTGTCCTGGACGAACACTTGCGGACGAGGTTCGGGGCTAGTGTGAGCGAGTGGCGCCACTTCGGCCAGCTTGCTGAGCGGATCCACATTGACATGATGAAACGAGAGCCCGCGGCCTCGAGCGAAGATTCAGGCTCGCCACCGGGCCACCCACGTTCGTGATAGCCACGGTGCCAGGGGTCGAAGTCGGTCACTCTATTCGTGATCGCGCGACCACATCCCCGAACGATTCCCCCGCGTCCCTGTCGCGGAGCTTCGCGTGGAGTGCCCTCAGCGCGATCACTTTCTGCTCGAGGTCCCCCAGGATCACACGATTCACGCGCGCCCGTAGCTCCCTCGCGGTCTCACCATCACGCGAGTAATCCGCGAACCCGCTCCGCGCGGACTCGAACGACCCCGCGTAGAAGACGAGCTGTCCGCTCGCCCACGGGTTCTTCCCTCGGCGAGCTGAGGGTGATCGAGGCGCGCCCCGGGGTCAGGCGAGGATATGCGGGAGCAACCCCTTTAGGAAGCGAACGACGCGTTCCCTGTGGTTCTGGAAGGCCCCCATGTCGATGGGTCTGAGTAGCAGGGGCCGGACGTCCTCCTCTAGGAGCAGGGCTTCACGCTCGTCGAACTGCTCGGCCTGTTTGCGGTACCGAGAGGTCCCCTGAACGGCCCGGCGCGTCTTCTCCAGAATCTGCGCCTCGTGCCTCTCGGCACGCAGTCCGCGGTCCCTCTCCAGCAAGAAGAGGTCCACGAGGTCGCGACTCTTCGCGGCGGTCCGTGTGAGGATGGCGCGGCACTTCTCCACGAGGATCTCGCGCGGGTCGTACGCGGTGACCTGGATGGGTGTCGAGTACCCTGCTGCCAGGTCCCCATCCAAGAGGCGGAAGGCGGACGGGACCGTCCCTCGGAGGAGGCTCCTTGCCTCGGTGGAGACGGTAGAGTACAGGAGCGGGTCCTCGAAGTTCAGCTGGACCTTTACCAGACCGCTCGTCCTCGCGGATGAAGGGTATCTGAGGTTCACCGTCATCATGCGATTGCTCTGTCCGTAGCGGAAGAACTCCGGATTCTCCACCCGGTACCCCTGGGTCTCGCCCCAGTCCCTGAACCATGTCTCAAGGGTCCGTTGCGTGGGTCGGATCCCACGTCGGAACGCTTTCGTTCCCCGTTGAAACGATTGCGTTCCCGGGTCGGCGATCCAAGTGAAGTCGAGGTCGCTGCTGAACCGAGGGTAGTCGAGGTAGCATTTGATGAGGCACGTCCCGCCCTTGAAGGCGAGGTGGGGCCCGAACGTCGGGTCCCGGACGAGACTCCCCAGAAGGGCATGGAGTCGGACGTCCTTCTCGAGCAGCTCTTGGTCCGTCACGCCCAAGTGCTCGGCGAGCATCGGCACGAAGGGCCTCACCGGCGTTCCTCCACGGTCCGGCGGACCGCCCCTGGGTAGTGAGGGAGGTACCGACGGATCTTACGGGCGTCCATGGAGGGAAGGTATTCCATCCAGGCCCGGGTAGGGGCGTGCCCCTTCTTTACGCGCCAGAGGTCTAGGTAGGCAAGGTCGAGGATCGTCTTCTCCGGGTCGCTGATGCGGTAGGTCCCCCGACGCCCCAATCCAAACCCGAAGAGCGCCGGGTCCCACTTGTGGATTACGAAACGGCGGCTCCCGATAGGGACCCCGCGGATGCGATAGAACGATCGGCTCACGACCGTCTCCTCGCGGCGGTCCTCATGGGTGAGACCGTTGAGGCGGAGAGCCGTCGTGAGGCCGAAGTACCACTCGCGGATCCCCTTGGCTCGGGCCGCGAGGGCGAAGAGCTCGAGCGGATCGTGGCGCTCAGTGTGGAGACGGACCTCCTCCGGAGTCCGGACGTAGTAGAACCCGCGGAAGAGCGGCAGCAGGTATCCTTCCCGGCGGAGGTGGCGTACGACATGCTCCGGCCGGGCCCCGATGCGCCGGGCCATCTCCCGGAGCTCTTCAGAGGTGAGCACTTCTCGCCCCTCTCGGACGGGGATCTCCCAAAGGGAGGTGCTGGGCGCTATCGGATTCATATCACATACGGACGTGGTACGTCCTTCTGTGATATAGGTTTGACGGGCTCCCCCATGGCCCTCTACCGTGTGCTCGTCGAGGTCAGGGCCGCGACAGACACGCGATCTTGGGCGACCGAACGGGCAACGGGACGGATTTACTCGACCTCGTTCGGCGGCTGGGATCGCCCGCCCTCAACGAGGGTTCCTATCCCCCGTTCCCGGGGCCCGGGAGTTCTTCGAAGCGAAATCGCCTCAAGCCACCAATCTGGCCAAATGCAAACGAACGACCCGCACGGTCGGGAAGTCGTCGAGCTGGAGCCGCGTCGCCTCGCGATCCAAGAGACTCTCGAGATGTGCGTCCAGGGCGCGAACGAGATCTGCCTCCGCCTGACCTGCAGACCACGCGTGCACCATCACCTCGGGGAACCCTTCCACGATCCCGAGGAAGGAACCCTCACCGACATCGAGGACGCGCAGGCGGAACTCGAACATGGCCTGCTCCTGTCATCTCGCGACCGCGCGAAGTCACGACCGCGCCACGGAAGGCCGCACGAACGCAGCGCCCAGTCCGCGATCCCCGAGCCTCTCGTGAAGCGCGCGCACCGCCCGCACCTGCCGCTCCACCTCCGCGAGCACGACCTCGTGCACGCGCGAGCGGAGCTGCGCCTCGCTTTCGCCGTCGTGCGCGTAGTCCGCGTAGCCGAACCGCACGCTCTCGAACTGACCCGAGTTGAACGTAAGCTGCCCCATCGCCCACGCGCGTCCTGCCTGCGGGCTCGCGGTTGCGTCGGGGCTCGCGTGCGCGCGGTCTCGCGTCGCGGTGTCATCGCGCGCCGGTTCCTTATCGGTCTGGAACTCGGGGAGTTCCTTCGC
>JABEUK010000051.1 GCA_013044425.1 Thermoplasmata archaeon
GACCCCGGCACTGGTCCACATACGAGACGGACCGCTTCTCTTTCCGCCACGCATCTCGCCGTTGTTCGAGCGCGTAGTTCCACAGAAAGCGCAACTCGCCGAACTGTCGGAGGAGTTCCCGCTCCTGATCCGGAAACGGGTAGAGGCGGTACTTGAACGGGAGATACATCTTCGGCGGTAGCACTCCACCCATGCTCCCCGCATAGATAGGGGGCTCGCTAACCCCACTACAAAGTAGGGGGGCTTGCGCTCGCCGACATCGTCAAGCGCGACGCTCACGGGACCGGCTCCGGGAACGAAGCGGGCCCCGCTCCGAAATCGCCTCCGCCCTACGCGCTTCCTGGATGACCCGGCGAATCCCCGCGGCGTCGCCCGGGCTCAGCGTCCCGGCCAGCTCCGTCAGGCTATGCCGACGCCCGGCCGAGAGCCGGTTCTGATCCTGCGAGCGCCGGTAGCAACCGGGTCGTGGTCCGAACCCAAGGAAACGCACAAGGTCACCATCCACTTCGTAGATTGCTCGGAAGAGCCGGGGCGGGAACCCCGTCAACCGTACCTTCCACAGGCCGGGGTGGTTGCGCACCTGATCTACCGTGTAGCGAAGACCTGATCGGAACGGTCGCTCGACGAGGGAGGGAAGGATCTCCCCGAACGCCGCACGAAGGTGGGGTGGGAGCGCGAGGAACTCCTCGTCCGAGAGGGATCGGAATGTGAACCGCCGGGCCATGCTCAGTGGCCGCGTCGAGTCAGCTCGCGCGACTGCTTCAGGACGGCATTCCCCGGGACTTCAATGCCCTCCCCACGGCGCCTTTCCATCTCACTATACCAGCCCGGGGGGACGTAGTCCCGTGACATCTCAAGGAGGAAATCGTCCCAGGTCTGGTCGGCGGTCTTGAGCGTCCTCAGATGCCGCAGGACGTTCGAGTGGACCGGAATGGTGGTGATTGGGTTGGTCGCCATATCATGAGCGTAAATGCTGGTAATGAATTTAAGAGTTGGTGCGGGGGGGCTCTCGATCATCGCCGAGAGGCCATGCCTCCGTGGCTGCGTTCGTTGAACATTGTGCGGAGACCTACGGCAAGGGCGTGAGCCGACTCGGCCATGATGCGGAGTCCCGGCGATTTACATTAAATACACTGAATCCATGTACGGTACATGAGTACCTCCGCGGACCGGCTCACGAGCATTCCGGTCCATGCAACGACCGTCAGACTACTGCAACGGCTCAAGACCGGTGCTCAGAACTGGGATGAATTCCTTCTCTCTGCGTTCGAGGACCTGCTCCCTCCCGAGACGCTCGCTGAGCTCGACCGCCGGGAACGCGAAGAGGGTAGTCGATCCTTCCGTGAGGTAAGCCGGAACCGGCGTCGCCCGCCACGTCGTCCGCGGGTCGGCCGTGCCCCGTAGATCGCTATCTCCCTGGAAGGAGCAATTCACCTTCTTGGAGTCGGCGGAGCGGGACTTCTACGCGCTCCCCCTGGAGATCCAGAAGGCCTTCATCGCGACTTTCCCTCGGTTTGCGCGACACCCCACGCGAGCAACGGTTGATCTCGACGTGGCTCCGCTCAGGGACCGAGCGGGAAGATGGAGGTTGAAGATCACGGGTGGGCACCGAGGGATATATCGGATCGTTCACGGGCGACCTGATTTCGAGATGTTCCAGAGTCGGGACGAGGTGTATGACCGGCTTCGACGGTATCTGGTTTCCCGGCAGGACTGAGCCGAAGCGGATGCTCCTCGCGCGGTAGAGCCTTCCTGCATGCTGGCCCGGTGACCGTTGCCTCGCCGGGCGAGGGAGCGTGTTATCACAGGATGGGCTGTGCGTAGTAAGGACGATATATCGACACCCACACCGTTACCCGGAGGTATGGTCGATGGACACGGTGACCGTCTCGCCGAAATACCAAGTGGTGATCCCGGAACGAGTTCGCGAAGAATTCCACATCCGGGCGGGGGACAAGATGGCCGTGATCGTAAAGCACGGAATCCTTCACTACGTTCCCATTCGCCCCTTCGAACAGACCAAAGGAATGACTCCGGGGCTCGCTGCGAGGGGCCTTCGCGACAAGCACGATCGCTTCTAGGAGTCGTGCTGGGCGGCGATATCCGTCGACCGCTACGGGTGGATCGAACGGTTCGGCGGCGGGCCGAAGCAAGCTCAGTACAACCGCGTGATCGACGCGGTCCCCCCAACGGAGATCCTAACGTCGGTCGTCACGGTGTTTGAGGTGTACAAGAAGGCGAAAGCCGCGCGGGGCGAGCACGCTGCGCTGGAGGATGTGGCCGCGCTTGGTCACACGCGCTTGATACCGGTAGACCAGGAGATTGCTTTGGCTGCTGCGGATTACAGCCTCGAGCATGGGCTCCACTTCTCGGACGCCCTGATTTATGCCACTGCCCGACGGCACGCCGCGGATCTTTACACCAGCGACGCCGCCCTGCGCCACCTCCCCGGTGTCCGGTTCATCTGAAGGGGCCCGAGACCGCCCTAGCGGGAGCGGTTACAATGGGCTCGGTGACCTGAGCCGACTTCTCTAACCATGAGCCGAATTTTGAATTGCTCGTTACAATGTCTGGAGGGCGGCGCATGATAGTGATGGTGAAAATGGTGTATCCCAGTTCCGCCCTACGATCCCATCCGAGATCGCCAATTCCCCCAGCCCGGGCGCGGGGGCTTTGGTTGGGGGGTCCGCTTCTGGCTACACCCGTCCCGCGTAGAGGCCCGCTAGAAACCTTGGCTGGAGGCGGTAGCGGCGTCCTCGGCGTTGGCCCTTCGATTCGATGATTCCGGCCGATGAGAGCTCATCGAGCGCTGCCCATAGGGCGGGCTGACTGTAGCCCACCGGATTCGGGAATTCCCCGCGTGAGAACCAAGCCCCCGAACCGGAGAGGATCCAACTCAGAATGGATCGAGTGCTGGATCGGGTGAACTTCTCGACAACATCTGATAGGTCGGCCTGCTTGCGCGCGACGCGATAGGCGTGCCGGATCTCGCCGACGAAGTATCGCGCCCACAGGTCATATCGGGTTCCGGCGTTCGTCGTCGCGAGCAGCTCGTAGTAGTGATCGCTGGACCGGAACAGGCGGAGGTCAATTGGGGCCAGCGGCGCTTGGGTACATCCCATGTCGACGAGCAAGGCCGCGTTCAGTAGTCGCCCGATCCGGCCGTTCCCGTCCATGAATGGATGGATGGCCTGAAACTCTGCGAAGAACACCGCGGCAACGATAGGAGGTAGCCAGAGCCCGCGGACAGAGTCGTACCACTCGAGAAGCGCCTCCAGTTCCCTCACCGTCCGGCCCGGCGGAGTGGGGATGAATCGTACTCCTCCGGGATCGATGATGGAGTTCTGTTGAACCTTCAGCGTCCCGACCCACGCTTCTCGGTCGGCTCCCTTCTCGTCGACTAGAATGCCGCTGAACATATCCCGGTGGAGGGTACAGATTCCTCCGACGCTCAGGTCAGGGATCTGGCCTCTCGCAAGCTTCGCATAAGCGTCTGCCAGCCGCTTGACACCTATTTCGGGTCTGGTGGTCGGGCTTTGTCCGTCGAGGATGGCGCGCACCCGTTCGAGCTCGACGCGCTCCCCCTCCATCCGGAAGCTACTCACCGCATTTCTACTGCGAGCGACGGTCAGCAGAACCTGATGGATCTGCGGCGAGAGGATGCCTACCTCGAGCAGGCCGTCCAATCGGAGAGTATCTGCCGCTGCTCGGCCCACCTCCCGGTTGAACCGGGATGCTGGCGAGAACCCGTGACTCGTATCGACCTTGGACTGCGGCATTTGCTTATAATAAATTAGATATAACTCCCACTCTTATAAGCTATCTTGTAACCTGATCAGCGCAGCCGTTTCGCACCTACGTCGGTAGCGGTGGCGCGATCATCGGGCCCTCCGCCAGCAGGTCCGGCTCTTTGAGCCGGCGCAGCCCCTCCCGCACGCGTTCCGTGACGTTCAGATACCAGGTGCGGGCCTGAGCGCCCAACCGCACCTCGGTCCGCTCTACGCGGCCGAGCTCCTCCAGCAGTCGCTCCTGATACTCGGCCACGTCCTCCGATTTCACCCCTCCCTCGAGAAGCTTCCACCGAAGCGCCATCTCCAAGCGGTACGCGAGACCGCAGACGAACAGGTAGGCGCGCACCCGTCGCTCCCGACGGTGGCGCACGGGTTCCACCTCGATCCCCGTCTTCAGTGTCCGGAACGCCTTCTCGACGAAGTCCTTCCCCAGATACTGCTCCACCACCTCGGCCGCCGATAGCCTTGGGTCGGTGCAGAGGAGCACGTACTTCCCGTCCCGACGGGCCGCCCTTCGGATCGCTCGGTCCCGGAACGACCAGCCGATCCGCGGGGTCGCTCCGCCCCGACGGACCCGAACCTTCACGAACTCCGCCCACTCCCCGATCACTTCCTCGATTGCCGCGTGCAGCTTTCCCTCGGCCCACGTCTTCCCCTTCTCCGAGAGCGTCGTGAGCGCCTTGCCGATCGTGGCCAGCGCCTGGTCCCGCTCCACTCGGTCGTCCATCGCGTGCTCCGCATTCGTGTAGAGCACGACCTCCCGCTCCGCCTTCCAGAGCCGCGCCCGGACCTTGGTCGCGTAGATCGCCCCGGTCCGGGTCTTCTGCACGAAGGTCGAGGGATTCTCGGGGAGTTTCGCCGTGTCCAGGATCTCCCGGACCTCCCTCGTGCTCCGCGGCAGCCCTCCGAGCAGCTGCCAACCGGCGCCCTGCACTTCCTCCACGACCTCCCGCCCCACGAGACCCCGATC
>JABEUK010000052.1 GCA_013044425.1 Thermoplasmata archaeon
GAGTGGTCGACCGGATCGAGTCGGAACTCCACCGATGAGCCCCGAGCCGTCCTGGACCGCAACGATCTCGATCCGTCTCGAAGAGGCCGAGGTCGCGGACTGGCTGGCGCGCGCGCTCGCTCCCGAGGCCGCGCGCGAGGTGCCTCGGGCCACCGCGTCGATCGATCACTCCGTTCCGAATATCGTTCGAATCTCGCTCGAGGCGCGAGACACGGGCGCCGCACGCGCGGCGCTAAACACGTACCTCGGCTGGGTCCATCTGACGCTGGAGACGGTGAGGGCCGCGCGCACCCCGCGCGCCGGTGGCGTCCCTCCGCCTTCCTGATCCCAGCCCCGCCCCGCGGGGAGGTGCGCATCGATCCGGCGCCGGGACAGAGCGGGACGCGCACGGCCGAAGCGCTTATCTTACGCGCCCGGTCCGGGACTCTCGTGGCGATACCCGCGAAGATCCAGAACGATCTCCGACAGTTCCAGCGCCTCCAGCAGGAGCTCCAATCGACCTCCCAACAGCGCCTGCAGATGGACCTGAAGCTGCGAGAAGTGACGCATACGCTCGAGGAGCTCAAGTCGCTCCCCGAGGACGCGACGATCTACCGGCCCATCGGCAGTCTGATCGTGAAGGCGAAGGGCCGCAAGGAGGTCGAGGAGCTACTCACGGAAGAGAAGGAGACCCTCGAGATCCGGCACAAGGCGCTCGAGCGGCAGGAGAACCACCTCAAGGAGCGCTATACGACGATGCAGAAGGAGATCTCCGAGGCGCTGCAGGCCGCCGGGGTTCCCGTATCGGGTGGCTCCCAAGGCTGAACGGGTCTCGGCGCCTACGTAGAGCGCAGGACCAAGCGATCGCCGATCTCTCGGAGCAGCGGCTTTCCCGCCGGGCGGATCGTCCGGCTGAGCGCGAGCCGCGCGTACGCCCGCTGGGCGAGGCGGGCGATCCGCTGCTCGGAGTACTCGAGGCTTCCGGTCGACCGGATCAGCTCGCGAGCCCGTTCCACGTCCTCCGCGGCGGCGTGCGGGTTGCCGAGGACCCGGCGAAGGCGGTCGCGGCCCGCCTCGTCCGTGGCGCTCCACGCGCGCACGATCAGCAAGGTGCGCTTCCCTTCGACGATATCGTTCGAGCTCTTCCTGCTCGCTTCGGCGTCAAAGCCCGCGCCCAGAACGTCGTCCCGCAGCTGGAAGGCGATCCCGAGATCGGTTCCGATCGCCGTGAGGTCCTCCAGGCGACGGGCCGGAATGCCGCCGAGGAGCGCCCCGATGCGCAGCGGGGAGACGACGGTGTACACCGCCGACTTGAGCTCGTGCACGAGCAGCACGTCCTTCTCCGTGACCCGGCTCGGATCGAGCGTCCCGTTGCGAACGTCCAGGAGCTGGCCGTACGCGGTCCGACGCGTCATCTCGACATACTCGGAGAGGGCCGCGAGCCGAGCGGCCGCAGGAGCCGGCGTGGAGAGGAGGGCGTCGACAGTGAAAGGTTCTTCAAGATCGCCGGCCGTGATGCCGATCCCCATGCCGTAATCCTCCGCCGAACCCTCGGCCTTAGCTTCGGCGTGCTCCCGTGCGAGGCGACGGTGGACGGTGGGGCCCCCTCGGCGCTCCTCGCCGTGATCGATGATGTCGTCGTGAATCAGCATCCAGCTCTGGAAGTGCTCCATCGCGGCCGCGGCGGGCACCACGGCCATCGGATCCCGACCCGTGGCGATGTGATATCCGGCAAGGAGGCAGATCGCCCGGAATCGCTTCCCCCCACGAAGCGTGAACTCTTCGAGCATATCGAGGTACGGGCGTACGGTGGGGGTGGCCCTGCGTCGCTGCGCCGCGTACTGCCGCGCGATCTCTTTCTCGATCGGTCGCCGGTACTTCGCGAGATCGGAGAACTCCACGGTTCGCCTCGCCGGCGGGATTGGCATTCGTATTTAAGCGCTCGACCCTGCCGGGAGCGATGGAGACCCGGGCGTTTGTCCGTCTTGTCGGCGAGATGCTCGAAGCGATGGACCAGCGCCTCGCGGCCGCGCGCCCGGTGCGGGATGGGTTTGTCGTCCTCAGCAGCGACCGGTTCCTTTTCGTGTTCACCCCCCGGGCGGATCGAGTGAGCCCGGCATCGGTACACCAGTGGCTCGAGACCAACGAGGCTCCTGCGGAGCGGCTCGTGCTGTTCTCCCCCGATCCCGTCTCCGACGCCGTCCGCGGGGAGGTGGGCGCCGGCGGCGGGACCGTGGTCGACGGTCCCGCCTTCGTGAATCTCGTCCAACAGCTGGGGATCGAGTCCCCGCTCCTCCCCTCTACCGCTCCCGGCGTCGCTCCGCCCGGACACTACCTTCCAACGGTCGAGCGGTTGGAGGCGATCCTGGCCCGGGCCCGGAGCTGGGAGGAGTCGGGCGTTCCGGCGCTCTCGCTCCGGTTCTATCGGCAGGCGGCCGCCCTCAAGCCGGAGTATCGACCCGCCCTCGTCGGGGTGGCGCGTTCTCTCTCGATGCTCGGCCAGTGGAAGGACGCGGATGCGGCCTGGAAGGACGTGCAGGCCCTCTATCCGGACGATCCGGACGCGCGGCTCGGCCGTGCGGTCGTGCTCGGCGCGCTCGGTCGGACCGACCGGGAGATCCGTTCCTACCGGGGACTCGTGCGCGATTTTCCGGATCTCACGGCGGCGCATGCCGGGCTCCTGGGAGCGCTGATCGAGTCCGAGCAGTGGGTCGAGGCCCGGGCCGAAGTAGAAACGATGCTCCGTGCATCCCCCTCGGACTCCCATCTACGGCTGCTTTCCGCTCTTGCCTGCGAACACACCGGCGACGCCGAGGGAGCGCGCCTTGAGTTGAACACCGCACGAGCGCTCGGCCTGACCCCGGGGGCCGAGGCCACGGCACGGCAGAGCGTGGAGGCATCCATCCGCGTCGCTCGGCAGAGGGCCGCCACCGCAC
>JABEUK010000053.1 GCA_013044425.1 Thermoplasmata archaeon
CTTCAAACCCGAGGCCTATCGGCGGGCCGCCCGTTCGATCGAGACCCTGACGGAGGAGCTGAAGGCGGTCGCGGATCGCAAGGAGCTCGACACGATCCCCGGCGTCGGGGATGCGATCGCGGAGAAGATCCAGGAGTACCTGAAGACGGGCGGGATCGCCTACTACGATCGCATCCGATCCGAGGTCCCGCCGGGAGTTCTCGAACTGATGCACCTATCGGGGGTGGGACCGAAGACCGCCCGTCGGTTCTGGGTCGAGCTGCACATCACGAGCCCGAAGGAGCTGCGGGAGGCGATCGACACCCACCGCCTGGACGGGGTCTCGGGCATCGGTCCGCGCCGGATCGAGCTCCTCTGGACCGCTCTCGGCCCGACCGCCGGAAGCGCGGGCGCGCGCATTCCTCTGACCGAGGCCTACGTCGTGGCGCAACGGCTCCGGGCCGCCATCCACGCGGTGGGACGAATCGAGCGGATCGAAATCGCCGGAAGCGTGCGTCGCCGTCGCGAGACCATCGGGGACCTGGATCTGCTCGTCTCCAGCCCGGACGCGAAGAGGGTCTTCGACGCCGTGTCGGGGCTCCCCGGGGTCCGAGAGGTGCTGCTCCGAGGGGAGACGAAGGAGACCGTTCGCCTGGATCGGGGACTCCAGGTCGACGTTCGCGTGGTCGCGTCCGATGAGTTCGGTGCGGCCCTCGTGTACTTCACGGGATCCAAGGACCACAACGTGCACCTGCGCACGATCGCTCGCGACCGAGGTCTCAAGATCAACGAATACGGGATCTTTCGGGGAGCGGAGCGTGTCGGGGGCGCGACCGAGGACGAGGTATACGCGGCCTTGGATCTCGCCTGGATCCCGCCGGAGCTGCGCGAGAACCGCGGGGAGATCGAGGCTGCCGCGGCCGGGACCCTTCCGGAGCTGGTGACCGAGCATGACGTGCGTGGAGAGCTCCATTGGCACGTGCCTCCCGACGCCACGACAGAGGACGTCGAGGCGACGCTCGCCGAGGCCCGACGGCGACGGATGGAGTACGTGGGCGCGGTCGTCGCCGGAACCTCGCTCGAGGGAGGATCGGTGAAGATCGGGCCGGGGGCCCTGAGGCGGCTCGGGGAACTCCACGGGAAGCGGCCTTCGGGGATGCCGAGCGTCCTTCTGGTCGGGGAGATCGCCGGAACGGGGGCTGGACCGGAAGGGATAGAGCTCGACTATCTCGTACGACGACCCGCGAAGAGCCCTCGGCGCGCTTCTCGAAAGGCCTCCCCGCCTACCCTACTCATCGCCCACCTCGATCCAGCCGCATCATCGACGGGCGTCGGCACGGAGCTGCGGGCAGCGATCGACTGGGCGGCGGCCTGCGACGCAGCGCTCGAGGTGGGTCCCGGTCCGTGTCGTCTGGACTCGATCGGGAGCGGCGAGGTTCGCGCGCGCAAGGGGACCCTCGCGATCCCCACGGGGCTCGGGGGACCGCCGGACGATCCCACGTTCCCGGTCGCCCTGGGGCTCGCCCGGCGCGCGCAGGCGAGCGCTCTCCAAATCCTCAATGCACGGAGCCGCGTAGAGATCGAACGGCGTCTCCTGCCTCGAACGGCCCGCGGAACGACGTCGGTGAGAACGCAAGCCTAGGAGGCGACCATGCGCTCGAGCGCGCGTCGGGCGCGTGCGGCCACGTTCGGCGGCACGTCGATGACGTGGCGCATGTCGCGCAGAGAATCCCGGATGTCGCCGAGATCGATCTCCTTCATGTACGGGCAGATCGTCCCGGCATCGATCGGCAAGAACTGGGTCGTCGGGTTGATCTGACGCATCCGGTGAAGGATCCCCACTTCGGTCGCCACCAGGACCTCCGGGTCGTGGGTCTCCTTCGCGAACCGGACCATCCCGTCCGTCGACAGCACTTGGTCGACGTGGGGGAGCGCCTGCGTGGAGCACCCGCACTCCGGGTGCGCGAGTACGGTTGCGCGGGGATGCTCGGAACGGGCCCGCGCGAGGTCCTCCGGGCGCATCTTCGCGTGGACCGGGCAGTCCCCGACCCACACGTGCATCTTGCGGCCGGTCTGGCGACGGACGTAGTCCCCCAGGAACATGTCGGGCAGGAAGAGGATCTCCTGATCGGCCGGGATCGAGTTCACGACGCGGATCGCGTTGGAGCTCGTGCAGCAGTAGTCGGACTCGGCCTTGACCTCGGCGGAGGTGTTGACGTACGCCACGACCGCGGCCCCGGGATGCTCGGACTTCCAGCTCCGCAACTGATCGGCCGTGATCGAGTCGGAGAGGGCGCACCCCGCCTTGAGGTCCGGCAGGAGGACGGTCTTGGTGGGGTTGAGGATCTTCGCCGTCTCGGCCATGAAGCGCACGCCGGCGAAGAGGATCACGGGGCGGTCGGCTTCCATCGCGGTGCGCGATAGGTACAGGGAGTCCCCGACGTAATCGGAGATGTCCTGCACCTCGGGACGTTGGTAGTTGTGCGCGAGGAGGAGCGCGTTGCGTTCCTCCTTGAGCCGGCGCACCTCGGCCTCGAGCGACATCGCTTCCCCAGCGTTCTAGTTCGCGTCGTGTCTTAAGCCCGGTGCGTCGGGCGGACCTGCATGTGGAACGGTAGCGCGGCCGCCGAATGGGTGAGGGCCCCGAGGCTCAGCGCATCGGCGCCCACCCCGGCATACGCCCGCACGTTCTCCGGCGTGAGGCCTCCGGACAGCTCGATCCAGCGGCCGGAACGAAGACCGGCCCGGCGGAGGGCACCCACGATCTCTCGCGCGCGGGCGGGGGTCGCGTTGTCGATCAGGAGGCGGGAGACTCCGGCCCGGGCGACCGCGATCGTTTCTCGAACGTTGCGCACCTCGACCTCGATCCTCGGGGCTCGGCCGCGGGGCGAGCGGAGCCGGGCGAGCGCCAGACCGAGCGGAACGATGGCGAGATGGTTGCCCTTCAGGAGGACCGCGTCGGAGAGGTCCCGCCGGTGGGGATGTCCTCCGCCATGAACGACCGCCTCCTTCTCGAGATCCCGCAACCCCGGAGTGGTCTTGCGCGTCGCCCAGATCTGGGGGGGGTGGGGTGCGGAGCGTACGCGCCCGACCGCCTCCGCGGTCGCGGTCGCGATCCCCGACAGGTGCATCAGATAGTTCAGGACCGTCCGCTCCACGCCCAGCATGCGACGGGCGTCTCCCCGCAGGACGAGGACCACGGTCCCACGGCGGAGCCGACTGCCGTCCCGAAGTCTCCGAACGACTCGCAGACCCCCGATCCGAGCGCACGCGAGGGCGGGCGCCATCCCGGAGAGGCGGCCCGAGGCCTGGGCGATCACCCGCGCCTCGGCGGGGGCGGGACCGCGCAGCACGAGCGAGGTCGTCCGGTCGGAGCGAAATCGGTCTTCCTCGAGCGCCTCCCGTGCGGCTCGAGCGACCGACGAATCCTTCGACCCCGCCCGGGGGTGCCGCGGTGCCATCGCTCGGAGAGCGGATGCGCGATAATTACGCTGGTGCCTTCGTCGCGGGGAGGAACGGAAGGGGAACGACCTCGGCGGGCACCTCGCGTCCTCGCAGTTCCAGTTCGACCCGCGTGCCCGGCTGCGTGTACTCCTTCGGGAGGTACGCGAGCGCGATGCCGACGTGCAGGTTGGGAGAGAGTCCTCCGCTCGTCACGGTCCCGATCGGCTGCCCCGCTCGATGGATGGGGGTCCCGTGGCGGGGGACGGCCCCTTCGGAGTTGACGCGCAGGCCCACCAGGCGCTCGGCGGGCCCCTCCTTCTGCTCGGCCTCCAGGGTCTCTCGGCCCACGAACGGATGGTCGAACTCGACAAACCGATCTTGGCCGGCCTGGATCGGCGAGCGATTCCGCAGGAACTCCTGGCCCGAGAGCAGGTAGCCCTTCTCCAGGCGCAGCGTGTCGCGCGCCCCGAGCCCGCACGCAAGCGCACCGCCCTGGACGAGGCGATCGGCGACCGCGCTCGCCCGATCTCCCGGCAGGAACAGCTCGTAGCCCAGTTCCCCCGTGTATCCGGTCCGGCTGACGAGGATCCGATGCGCGAGATCGCCCGGGAGCGCCCCCCCGATCGTCCCGTCATGGGCTCCGGGATCGCCCCGCTCCGCGGGGAAGAACCGGCTTCGGTAGAAACCGAGAGCGGCGAGCGACCAGCCGAACTCCTTCTCGAGCAACGCCCGCGACCGCGGACCTTGGAGTGCGAGGATGGTCACGTGACCGTTCCACCGCTCGATCGTGGTGTCGGGGTGGCGATGCTGTTGGAGGATGAGCTGGATCTCGAACGCGCGGCCCGCGTTCGGGACCACTAGGTACGATGGGGTCGGTCCGGCACCGGCATCGAGACGCGTGATCAGGAGGTCGTCGACGATGCCGCCGCCCATCTGGAGGAAGAATCCGTACTTCACCTGTCCCGGGGCGATCTTCTCGACGTTGATGGTCGTTCGGCGGGAGAGCAGGGCCGCCGCGGTCCCACCGGCGACGGTGAGGATCCCCATGTGGCCGACGTCGAACAGGCCCGCTCCCGTTCGCACGGCCATGTGCTCGGCGATGATGCCCGAGTAGTACAACGGCATCTCCCAGCCCGCGAACGGGACGAGATGCGCCCCGTGCGCGCGGTGGAAGTCGATCAGGGGCGTCTGCAGCAGCTTCACCCTCGGTACGTCGCCGGCGACCTCCGTCATGTTACGTTACGATCTCCGTCAATCGCTCGGATTCGAGGGCCCGGCGGATCTCGAGCGCGATCCGACGGCCGGAACTCATCGGACCCCGGTAGAGCGCGTTGCCATACGGGTGTCCCAGGGCGAGGTGCACGTTCGTTCCACCGCCGATCCGGGCCGCGACGTCGAAGACGATCGGGTGCGCTTCGCGGTCGATGCACGTCTGCAGGCAGAACGGTCCGATGATCCCCGGAGGGTAGCGGATCCGGGCCGCGTCCACGAACTTCTCGCCCATCCGGAAGATCTCCTCCAGGATCGACTCGCGCACCGTTAGGGTCCCGTGACCGACCACGGTGAAGTCCGGTATCCGTGCGGATTCGTGCAGCTCGAGCTGCTGCGCGGCGGGCAGGCGGACGAGGCCGTCCAGCGTGCTCTCCCGTCGCTCGTCGACGCCGAGGAGCTCGAGCGCCTCCTCGCGGGGGGCGAGGGGAGAGAAGAAGAAGTTGAAGTTGAACACCGGGCCGAGCACGTACTCCTCGATCCGGGCGCCCGCGAGATCGGCCGGCAGGATCGTACCCCGTGCCACGAGCGCGGCGGCTTTGCTCCGGTACTCCTCGGCGCTCGCCGCGGTGAAGAACCCCCGCTCGAGCCGACGCGTGGCGTGCGGCAGCTTCACGATCGAGAGCCGGTCGATCCGGTCGGGGGAGGGAATCGCCCGAGGGATCGGCACTCCGGCTCCCTCGAGCAGCGTGTAGTAGTTCTCGCGCTCGGTGCGTTCCTCGATGCGCAGCATCGCCCGTGAGCCGACGATCGGGACCCGGAACTCCTCCTCGATGGTGTCGATGGAGAGGTAGGAGGAGAAGGCACGGTTCGGAACGAACAGGACCCCGCGCTCGCGCATCTTGGCCTGCTCGGCCGCATGCGCCAGGTCCCGGAAGTGGGCGTACGTCCAGACCTCGTCGACGCACCCCCGGCGCGGGGTGCCGTCCGGACCCCGCAGGGTGCGGAAGTAGCGGCCGTAGGTGGCGTCGCGGCCGCTCTCGCAGAACAAGAGCGAGGAGAACCCTTCGGTGACGGCGCCGTCGGCGATGTCGATCGCGGAGTGCGATCCGACGGCGCCGATCCAGGGGTGCGGGGGATACTTCTTCGCGATCTCGGCGATCTCGCTGCGAGGGAGGACCATCGCTCCGGCACTCCTACAGGAGCTTAAGGGCGCGCGCGACGCGCTCCGGGGTCATGGGGAGCTCCGTCATCGCCACGCCCGAGGCGGCGAAGATCGCGTTGCCCACGGTCGCGGGCACCGGGATGATGGGGGGCTCGCCGAGCCCCTTCGCGCCGAACGGGCCGGCGCCGAGGAACCCTTCCTCGAAATGGACCTCGATCGGTGGGATCTCGCCGAGGGTCGGGATGCGATAGTCGAGCAGCCCGGCATTCGACATGCGCCCGTCCTCGGCCCACGTCGTCTCTTCCGTCAGGGCCGTGCCGAGGCCCATCGCGACCCCTCCCTCGATCGAGCCCTGTGCGGTCGGGAGGTCGACGACCTTGCCCGCGTCCTGGAACGCGGCGTATCGCATGACCCGTACCGCTCCGGTCTCGGGATCGACCTGGACCATCGCCACATGCGCCGCCCCCGTGAAGTCGGTGTACGGGTAGAACGTTCCTTCCACGACCCGTGCGGTGTCGATCTCCCCCGACACTCCGTAATGCCGGCCCTCGCCGGTGAGACCTCCGAGGGCGAGCTCGGTCGCGGTCAGGAGCGAGCGGATCTTCGCTCGGCGGCGACCGGAGACCGCCACGAGCTCGCCGTTCTCCTCGGCGAGCTGCACGGAGCCGGCGGGGACCGAGAGTCGCTTCCCGAGCTCGTCCCGAAGGGCGAGGGCTGCCTTCTGCACGGCCTGGCCGAGCGCCGCGAGCGTCCGGCTCCCGAAGACCCCCGAGTCGAACGGGGCGGAGCGCGTGTCGTGGTAGTCGACCCGCACGCGATCGCGCGAGATCCCCAGGACCGTTTCGGCTACGGCCACGATCCCCCGGATCACGCTGCCGCTGCCGATCTCCCGCTCTCCTTCGATGATCTTCAGTTCCGTGGGCGATAGAACGAGCCGAACCTCGCCTCCCGCGCCCGTCGCCGTCGACCAGAAGCCGACGCCCACGGCCACTCCCGTGTGCGGAGCGGCGTCCTGGCTCCACGTTGCGGCGAGCGCACCGGCCCGTTCGAGGCATCGGTCGAGGCCGAACGGCCCCACCTTCTGGCCCAGATGCGTACGATCGCCTTCCTTCCAAACGTGAGCCCGTCGGAATGCGACGGGATCCACGCCCAAGCGAGCCGCGAGATGGTCCATGTGCGACTCCTCCGCAAAGACGCATTGGGGAGCCATGGGGGCCCGATGCGGTCCGAGCGGGGGCTTGTTCGTCCGGAAGGCGTACCCCTCCATCTCGATCGCCGGGATCCGGTACGGGCCCAGGATGAACCCGATCGCGTACCCGGTCGTGAAGTCCCTCCCCGGGAGGGACGCGCCCGCGTCGAGCCGCCAGTGGACCCGTCGGCCGGCGATCCGGCCTCCCTTCACCGCGCTCTCGATCCGCACGACCGAAGGGAGGGAGGTCCGGCCCAGTTGGAACTCCTCGCGGTAGCTCAGCGCGAGTCGGACGGGTCGGCCGCTCGCCCGGGCGAGCAAGAGCGCGTACGGTTCGACGAGCGGGGCTCCTTTTCCTCCGAAGCCTCCTCCGACCCAGGTCCCCTCCACCACGATGCGCTCCTCGGGCAGACCGAGCATCGATGCGAGGTCCTCTCGAGCCCCGAACGGTGTTTGGGTGGAGGTGGTGACATGCCATACATCCCCCTGGATCTCCGCGATGCACGCGTGCGGTTCCAGGGCCACTTGGCAGACACCCGCGGTGCGGTACGTTTCGGAGAGGACGAAGTCGGCGGAACCGAACGCCGCGTCCAGGTCTCCGTGTCGCGCGAGCACGTGGGCGATGACGTCCGGCCGGTCCGGGCCCGGATGGACGGGATCGAATCCCTCGATCTCCTCGAGGGGAGGGAGGGGCTCCACGTCCACTCGAACGGCCCGAGCCGCGCGCCGTGCGAGCTGCCGGGTCGGCGCGGCAACCGCGGCGAGGGGTTGGCTGTGGTACTGGATCCGGTCGGTAGGAAACACCGGGCGTTCGACCGCTCCGGTCACGCCCGGGAGCAAGCGCGCCAGGTCCGCCGGTCCGATCGCGATCACTCCGTCGATCGCCCGCGCCGGTCCGAGATCGAGCGAGCGGATCCGTCCGCGGGCCACCGGCGCGGGCACGAGGGCACCCCAGAGCATTCCCGGGACGCCGCGGTCCGTTGCGAATGCGACCTGTCCCCGTAGCTTTGCGTCGGCGTCGGGTCGGACCGTGAACGTCACGGCATCTCTCCGTGGATCCTGCGCACGGCTCGCACGATCGCGGCGTATCCGGTACAGCGACAGAGATTCCCGCCCAGGTCCTCGAGGAGTTCCTCGGCGGATGCTTCCGTTCCGCGCTCCTTGAGCAGAGAGGTGAGGGCGACCACGAAGCCCGGGGTGCAGTACCCGCATTGCAGCGCACCCTCCGCCTCGAACGCCGCACGCACCCTAGCCCCCGCGGGGTCTCCCTCCAACCCTTCCACGGTCGTGACCGCGGCGCCCGCGAATTCGTGCGTGAGGGCGAGGCACGAAAGGACGCTTCGGCCGTCGATGAGAACGGTGCAGGCACCGCACTCCCCCGTTCGGCACCCCTCCTTCGTTCCCGGGAGCCCGAGGCGCCAGCGCACGGTGTCGAGCAGGCGCTCGTCGACCGGGACCGGGGTCAGGTCGACCGGGGCGGCGTTGACCGTGAGGCGCGCGGGGGAGGCGGTCACGGAGCCCCCGAAGGGGACGGACGCGACCCCGCCGCCCGAACGGCGCGTTGGAGGAGGATCGCGACGAGCTGACGGCGGTACGCTTCGCTCGCACGCCGATCGGTCGAGAACGGTACCCGCATCGACGCCTCCTGAGCGGCCGCCCGGAGCTCCGCGGCGTCCGGCGAAGGCCCCGAGAGGAGGCGCTCGGCCTGGGGAAGGAGCACGGGCCGCGGGACGACACCGCCGACCGCGATCCTCCACTCCTTCCGAGTCGGCGAGTACGCGACCGCCACGCCCACCTGCGAGATGTCGTTCGCGGGCCGGACCCGTTGCCACAGGAAGGCCGATGGGCGGGCCTCGGGGATCGCGATCGACCGGATCAGTTCGCCCGGTCCGAGGGCGGTCGTGCGAGAGGCCCGAACGAACTGATCGACCGGAAGGGACCGCTCGCCCTGGATCCCGACGATATCGACCTCGCCGTCGAGCGCGAGGAGGATCGGAACGAGATCCGACGCGGGCGAGCTGCGCCCGAGATTCCCGCCGAGGGTGGCCCGGTGGCGCAGCGCGACGCTGCCGACCGCTCGCACCGCCTGCCACAGGCCGGGGATGCGGCGCCGCAGGTCCGGATCGCTCTCCAACGTTCGAAGGGGGAGCGTGCTTCCGATCCGCAGCGACTCGCCGGCCCAGGAGAGCGTCCGCCACGGGAGGTGTCGGAGCGAGATGACCCGCTGGGGAGGGATCCGCCGGCTCTCCAGCTCGAAGAGCGCGTCGGTGCCTCCCGCTACGATCACCGTCTCGCCGGGCTCGCCTTGCCGCAGGGCCGCCAACGCCTCATCGGTGGTGGAGGGCTGAACGAACGAGAACGCAGGCATTCCGGTTCGTCCCAAGGTCGATTTTGGGATATCGTTTGGTACGGATCCGGGCCTCGGAGGTCGCCGCCTTTAACTCCGAGCAGGTCTCTCGCCCCCGAGCCGATGCCTTTCGAGCTCTCGCTTCGCTACAGCACGCCTCTGAGTCCGATCACGGACGTGGACGAAGTGCTCCGCGAGTTCCTCCGGCTGGTGGGCTATCTACCGGAGGGCGAGGAGGGCCGCGGGACCGAGGGCCCGATCGCCTCGAGCCTGGCCTACCGCTTGGTGCGGGAGTGCTTCCTGCGCGATCCCAATCGACCGTGGTACGTCGAGGAACTGACGGCGGTGCTGAGGACCTCGAAGCCGACCGTCTACCGCCATATCAACAAGCTCAAGTCGCTCGACCTCCTGGAGGAAATCGGAGGCGCGAACGACGCCGGCAAGGGTCGCAAAGCCTACCGGATCCGCTACGGCAACGTCGCCGAGGCCTGGAACATCACCGAAGCCCATGCCCAGAACGCTCTCCGACGCTACCGGGAGACCGTGAATCACTTGCAGCGGCTCATCGAGCAAGGAAAGACGGCGCCGACGCCGGAGAAGATCGCGCCGGCCCCCAAGGCCCCGAGCGCTCGCGGAGGGTCGCGATGACCACCCCGAGCTCGGAGGCGGAGAAGATCCTCCCGGTGACGCTCACGAACCGCTCCCACGTGCGCGTCCGCTCCGCCGGCCCGAAGGACGAGGCGCTCGAATCGGTGGGCCTCTTCCGCGGCCTGATCTCCGTCGGGGGAGAGAGCTCCCTCGCCATCGAGCTCAAC
>JABEUK010000054.1 GCA_013044425.1 Thermoplasmata archaeon
CCCCGCCCCTTCGGGAGCCCGGGGCTTACGGCTGCAGGTTCAGCCGGCCGGAAACACCGCCTTGGATATCCGATTGTAGCTGGCTGAGCACACTCTGCGCGTGGGTCCACGCTGGGACGCCGGAGAGCGCGGTCTCTACGCCGGGAGCGACGCCGGTGTGAGCGGCGATGACCAGACCCGCGACACCGACGCTCGCGACGGCGAGGGCTTTCGCGACCACGCCCCCCTTCGCGATGACCGCGCTTGCTTTCGCAGCCCATCCGATCTTGGTGGCGGAAGAGGCCGTTCTCGACTTCGCTCCGCTGGAGAGAATCCCGGTGGCGGTGGCCTTCATGGAGGCCGCGAGCGAGCCGTGCCCCGAGGCTTGAGGGCCGATGGTGGTCGGAGCGAAATGCGTGGCACTGTGAATCGTGGTCCGACCCACCGTGCGGATGCCGGTCGAGGCCTTGCTCGCCGCCGCGGTCACGTTGAGCCCGATCGAGGCCTGGCCCGCGGTTGCCCCCGCGACGTGCGTGCCCACGAAGGGGGTACCCGCGGATCCTCCGGCAGAGCCCTGAGCGACTGCGTGGGCCCCCGCTCCGGCACGTCCGGTGGTGCTTGCGGAGGCCGCCCCGGACCTAACCGCCGTTGTCGCGCTACGCACGCTCCCCGTGCCCGCTCCCTGGACTCCGGTCGCGGAGGGACCCGAGGTGGTCGTCCCGACGTGCGCCGAAGAGGCGCCAACGCTCGTGGTCCCTCGCGCCGCTTCGCTCGCCCCCAGCTTCGCGCCTTTCGTTGCAATCGTCTCGTGGGCCACCGCGGTTACGTTTGTGTCCATGGGTTTCACCGCTCTCCCGATGCGGACCTCGGCTAGTTGTATCTGAGTCCAAGATGGAGGCCGATTCCTTGGACACCTTGCGAGTTCCTTCCAAGGACGATCCCCCTCGCCTCGGGCCGCCCCGGGCGATTCTGCTCCGAGGAGGCCACGTCAGCTACCCAGAACCGGTGGAGCGGGGCGGGAACGGGAGCAGCGCCCTAGGATCCGGCCCCCCGGGGGTGATCGGACGCGGGCGGACCCTTCTACCGGTTGAGGGAGTGACACCCCGGACCTTCAGATGGGCTTCCGCACAAGGAACCGCGTGTGCCCACCGTCCTCTTCCGGTACGAACGCCTGCTCGATCGGTTCGAACCCAAGCTCCCCGAGCCACCGCTCGTACGTCACGGCGTCGGCATGGCTCCAATACATCGTGGCTTCCGATCCGAGCCAACCGCTCTGGACGCCCGTGTACGCCTCGGCTCCCAGGGTGGCGAGGAAGAACCCCCTCGGCGCGAGCCAGGAGTAGATCCGCTCGAAGAGCGGGCGTTGCTCGTCCAGCGGTAGATGGATCATGGAATAGAGCGCGACGATCGCCCCGAACGTGCTCGCGGCGAAGGCGACCTTGGCCATGTCTGCGCGGATGAAGCGGGCGGAAGGTACGAGCGTGCGCGCGCGCTCGATCTGAACGTCGGAGATGTCCACCCCCGTGACCCGATACCTCGACGCGAGCCGACGGGCGGTCGGGACGCCGCACCCGCATCCAAGGTCGAGCACCTCCGCTCCCGCGCTGACGTGATCGAGGATGGGCCGCAGCCACGGTTCGTACTCCGCGGCCGTATGTTGGAACGAGTCCGCGTCGGCGTCGTCCGAACGGTATCGATACGAGACCCGGTCCCATCCGTCTCGTACGAGTTGTTTGGCACGCGCGCTCGAGGGCGGCGAGGCTGGGTCCCCGCTCGTGTTGGCTTCGCCGGATTGCTCGGCCTCGGGGGCGAGGAGGGCATCGAGGACATGGACCCGAGCGTCGGCCCGGCGCGCCGACTCAAGGCGGTACCGGAGTTGATGACGGCGGACCCGCTCGAACTTGAACTCCCACGGCCCCAGGTGCCCAACCTCCCACAGGACGAGCGCGTCCGGCGGGGCGAGCGGCAGGCTGAGCCGCTCCTGGCCACGAGCGGCCGCCCGGAGCTTCTCGGAGGGGATGGCCCCGCTCTCCCATGCCAGGAGTCCCCCGACGATCTTGCGGACCATCCCCCACACGAACGAGGGAGCCCTCACCTCGATCCAGATCCCGCGAACGGTGGCGTGCACTCGGATCGATTCGATCGGCCGGAGGCTTGCCCGATCGACCGGCAGGCCGCGGCCGAACGTGCGCACGTCGACGGTCGAGCCGAGAAGGCGCGCCCCCTCCTCCAGCCGAGGGATCCGATGCTCGTCCCCGGACAGGTAGTAACGATAGATGCGATGCGTCGCGCTCCGGACGCGGAAGCTCTCGTCGACTCGGCGGGCCGCGTTGAAGAAGATGTCCTCGGCCGTTCCGTTGAGCGCCCGCAGGAGGGCGGGGCCCGCGAGCGGGCTCGAAACGGTCAACACGTTCCCGCGCGCGCTGACCCCCGCATCGGTGCGACTCGCGACATCGATGCGGGCGGCGTCGGCGCTCGGCGCGATACCAAGGCGCACGACCCCCGATCGGATCGTCCCTTCCACCGTACGACGACCGGGCTGACGGGCCCAGCCGTCGAACGCGGCGCCGTCGTACCCGAAGCGGACCAGCCAGCGCGTCGTGTTCCACCGGAGCCCGAGCTGGTTCTTGAGCGCTTATGCCGCGGCGGGATCCGCCCGTGCGTCGGCGACCGCTAGGGCACGGTCGAGCACCTCGAGACCGAGGTCGAGTTCTTCTCGGGTGATGATGAGGGGAGGGCCGATCACGAGGTGCGACACCCAACTGATGCAGTAGACCCCTTCCTTCATCATTGCCTGGCTCACGGCGTCGGCTACCAGGGGCTTCCCTGCGATCTTGTCGTCCTCGGTGTTGAACGGCGCACGGGTCGCGCGGTTCTTGACCAGTTCCACCGCCGCGAACAGCCCGAGGCCCCGGACCTCTCCCACCGAGGGATGCCGAGCCTGGAGCTCCCGCAATCGGCCCAATAGATACTCCCCGTCCCGTCGCGATTTCTCGATGAGGCCGAGGCGGCGATACTCCTCGATGGCCGCGACGGCCGGCGCGAGGGTGAGCGGGTGCGCCTCGTACGTGTGCCCGTGCGGGAAGTAGCGCTCTTGAAAGACGTCGTGGATCACCGACGTTGTCGCGGTCAATCCGAGGGGCGCGTACGCGCCGGTGATCCCTTTCGCGGTCGTCAGGATGTCCGGGACGACGTTCCAATGGTTGACCGCGAACCACTCCCCGACGCGGCCCCAGCCGCTCATCACCTCGTCCGCGATCAGAAGCACCTCGTGCTTCCGGGTGATCTCGCGGATGCGGGGGAGGTATTCGGGCACCGGAACGATGACACCGTTCGTTCCGACCACGGGCTCCACGATCATCGCCGCGACATCCCCTTCCCGCGTGATCTGTTGGTCCACGTACTCCGCACACTCCACGTTGCAACCGGGGTACGTGAGCCCGAACGGGCAGCGATAGCAGTAACAATCGGGAGCGAAGACGGTTCCCGGGACCTTCTGGAATCTCTCGATGACCCGACGGCGGAGCTCGCCGGTCACGGAGATCGAGGCGGCGGTGGCGCCGTGATAGGATCGGAAGCGCGCGATCACCTTCGTGCGGCCGGTTGCAGCCCGTGCGATCTTCAGCGCGGCCTCGTTCGCTTCCGTTCCCGACGTACTGAAGAAGAACCGGGAAAGCGGCGAGGGTAGCACCTCGAGGAGCGCGGTCGAGGCCCGCGCACGGATCTCGGTCGACATGCCCGGGGCCACGTACGGCAACGTGCGCGCCTGATCGGCGATCGCCTGGGCGACCCGCTCGTTCCCGTGGCCGAGGTTCGTCGCGATCAGCTGGGCCGATAGATCGAGGTACTCCTTACCGGACCGGTCCCAGAACTTGGACCCCAGGGCGCGGACCACGACCACGGGATCCCATCCGCCCTGGCGTCGCCAGGTGACGTAGTTCGTCTCCCGGACGATTGCGCGTTCCGTTTCGGGGTCCATCGCTCTCGGCTCGGCGAGCGAGCCTTCCCTAATAAGGGCCCATCGACGCGCGACCCTCCGTGCATTGATATGCGCAAGGGCGCTGGAGCGCGCGAGGACGTCGATGACCCGCGATGTCGAGTGGTCGAGCTATCGGGACGCCCCCCGCATCCTCCACGCTCCTCCGGGTCCGCGCTCCCGGGAACTCCTCGCCGAGCAGGCGCGACTCGAGACCGAGGCGGTCTCCTATCCCCGTCACTTTCCGATCGCGATCGCTTCCGCCCAGGGAGCCACGATCGAGGACGTCGACGGCAACCGGTTCATCGACTGGGTCGCGGGCATCTCGGTCCTCAATCTCGGTCACCGCCACCCTCGCCTCGAAGAGGCCCTCCACGCGCAGGCAGGCAAGATCTGGCATGCCCTCGAGCTCCCGACCGAAGCACGGATCGAGTTCTTGCGCGAGCTCCGGGCCCACCTACCCGGGGCGCTGAAGAATCATGCGAAGATCCTCTTCACGGTCACGGGCGGCGATGCGGTCGAGACGGCCGTTAGCCTCGCCGATTTCGCGCAGGGACGCACCGGCACCGTCGCCTTTTCCGGGGCGTACCATGGGGTCCACGGCGGAGCGGTCAACCTGACGAGCGGCCGTCGGTACCATCGTACGACGTCCTTCCACGGAGGCTCGATCGTTCGAGTTCCGTACCCCGACCCGTACCACCCTGTCCTCGGCGCCGACGCGGGCGCGGCCGGAACGATCCGCTATCTGGAGCACCTGGTCACGGACCCGCATTCGGGGATCGACCAGATCTCCTCGGTGTTGGTCGAACCGGTCCTCGGCGAAGGCGGGTACGTGGTCCCGCCCGCCGACTTCCTTCCCTCCTTGCGGGAGTTCTGCGACCGCCACCACATCCTGCTCATCGCCGACGAAGTGCAGACGGGACTCGGCCGGACCGGACGCTTCTGGGCCGTGGAACACTCCGGGGTGACCCCGGACATCCTGTGCATCGCGAAGAGCATCGGGGGCGGAATCCCCCTCTCGCTGGTCGCGTACCGCGAGGATCTCGCTCCCGAGCTCCCTCCCGGATTCCACCTGGGAACCTATCGCGGGAATCCCCTCGCGCTCGCGGTCGGAACCGAGGTCCTCCGCATCCTCGCCGGAACGGACGTGATCGAACGGACCCGGACGCGCGGGGCTCGCTTGCTCGAGCGGTTCCGCTCCATTTCCTCGTCCCACCCCGCGATGGGCGACGTGCGCGGTCTCGGCTTCATGATCGGCACAGAGTTCGTCCGCGATGCCCGCACGCGCTCCCCGTGGACGGAGGGTGCGAAATCGGTACGCGCGGGCATGCTCGGCCGCGGGGTGCTCATGCACACCGCCGGCTCGTACGATCAAGTGCTGCGGTTCATGGCCCCGCTCACGATCGAGGACGAACTCCTCGAGCGGGGGACCGAGATCTTCGAACAGGCGATCGGGGACCTCGACCGGCAGCCTCCTGCGACGGCGTCCACTCCCCCCGAATCGAGCCCGTCACCGCCTCCGGCTCACGCTCGACGTCCGGCCGGCCCCCTACCTCACCCCACGGCCTCGGGCGCCGCGATCCGGCGGATCAACCGTCGGCGTAGTTCACCGAGATGAGCTTGACCTCGGTCATCTCGAGCATCGCGTCGCGGATCCCTTCGCGGCCGAGCCCGCTCTCCTTCACCCCACCGAAGGGAAGCGCGTCCCAGCGCAAGTTCGTCGGGTCATTGAGGTGAACCGAACCGGCCCGGATCTGCTTCGCCACGCGGAACGCCCGCGCGAAATCCCGCGTGTAGACGGAGGCCTGGAGCCCGTACGGAGTCGCATTGGCGATCCGAACCGCGTCCTCGACCTTCTCGAAGCGGAGGATCGGCGCGATCGGACCGAACGGCTCCTGCCGCACGACCTCGGCACCCTCGGGCACCGAGTCGAGCACCGTCGCCTCGAAGAAGTACCCACCCGGAAAGGCATTCGAGCGTCGGCCGCCCGCCAGGACCGCGGCGTCCCGATGGAGTGCGTCTTCCACCATTCGCTCGACCCGATCGACCGCGGCCCGGTCGATGAGCGGACCGAGTTCGGTGGTTTCCTCGCTGGCCGGTCCCAGGCGGAGCCCTTCGGCCCGCGTCGCGAGCGCGGCGCCGAACCGGTCGGCCACCGCCTCCTGGACGAGGAAGCGCTTGGAGGCCGTGCAGACCTGGCCCGAATAGCCGAACGCGCCTCGCGCGGCGGCGGCGACCGCCACGTCGAGGGGGGCGTCGTCGAGCACGATGAACGGATCGAGCCCGCCGAGCTCGAGAATCACGCGTTTCGCGTGCCGGCCCGCGGCTTCCGCGAGCTGTTTGCCGACCTCGGTCGATCCGGTAAAGGTCACCAGGCGCGTGCGGGGGTGCTCGACGAGCGTACTGCCGATCGCGCCCCCTGGTCCAAGGACCACGTTGAACACCCCGGGCGGTATTCCAGAGGCTTGGAGGTGCTGGGCGAGGCGGAGCGCGGTGAACGGGGCGCTGCTCGTCGGCTTGGCCACCACGGGGTTCCCGGCGGCCAGCGCAGGCGCGACCTTGTGGCAGAGGAGGTTCAGGGGGAAGTTGAACGGGCCGATCGCGACGACGACCCCCATCGGATCCCGGACGGTGAACAGGAATCGACTATCGTTTCCGGCCGGATACTCGTAGGCGTCGGCCGGATAGCTCTCCCCGCCGAGCAGCCGGATCTCCTCGGCCGCGAGCTCGAAGACGCTCGCGGCCCGGGTGACCTCGACTCGGGCTTCAGCAATCGGCTTGCCGACCTCGAGCGCGATCAGGCGCGCGAGGGGGTCCCGATCGGCGCGAATCCGTTGGGCGATCTCGCGCAGGATGCGCGCTCGTTGATGGCCGGTGACCGCCGCCCAGCTCTCTTCGGTCGCCGCGGCCGCTTCCACGGCAGCGCGCGCTTCGTCCACGGAAGCGATCGGCGCCTGCCCGATCGTGCTCCCCGTCGAGGGATCGATCACGGGCCGGTACCCTCCTGCGGCCGGAGCCCTCCACTCGCCCGCGATGAACAGGCGACCGTGGCCGTCCGGCGGCATTCCCTCGATCATGCGACGTGCCTACGGACCGCCGTAGACCGTGTAACGCCATCCCATCCCCGCCGAGCCCGCACCGATGCTCCTCGGGAGCATGCGATGGGCGAGCCGGTTGACCCGTTTCCCGTCGATGGCCGTGCGGGCAGTCGGGGACGCGGCCATCACGCCAGGTAGTCGCGCGGGAGCGTCTTGAGCTCGGTGAAGGTCTCTCCGACCGTCTGGATGAACCGCTCCACGTCCTTGTCCGTGTGCGCGCTCGAGAAGGTGATCCGCTCGTAGTTGTCCGGATGCGTGTAGATCCCTTTGTCGAGCAGGAGTTGGTGGTTGCGCAAGTAGAGGTTCCAGTCGATCTGGAGAGCCTCCCGGTAGTTCTGGATCTTCTTGCGGCGGGTGAAGAAGTACTGCAGCATCCCGTTGACCGACTGGACCAGGACGGAGACCTTAGCGTCGCGCGCGGCCTGCTCGATGCCTTTCTCGAGCTTGTCGGTGAGGTGCCCGAAGCGCGCGTACAACTCCTCTCCTCCGCGGGCGAGGTGCTTGAGATTCGCGAGGGTACCGGCGAGGGAGAGGTTGTTCGCGAAGTACGTACCTCCGAACGAGATCCGGCCCGGGGCGATCGAGTCCATGTACTCGGCCTTCCCCGAGACCGCCGAGATCGGCACGCCTCCGCCAAGCGCCTTCGCCCAGCACGAGAGATCGGGCTCGACCCCATAGAGCTGCTGCGCGCCTCCGGGCGCCACGCGGAATCCCGTGAACACCTCGTCAAAGATGACCAGGATCTCGTTCTGGTGCGCGATCTCCACGATCCGTTTCAGGTACTCCGGGACCGGCGCGATGACCCCCGCGTTCGCCATGATCGGTTCCAGGATCACGCAGGCGAGCCGATCGCGGTAGCGCTTGACCATCCGCTCGAAGGAGACGATGCTGTTGTACTGGGCGACCATCACGTAGTCCGTGACGCCCGGCGGAATCCCGGCGGAGTTCGGGAGCGGACGGGGATACTCGTCCAGGCCCGCCACGATGGGCGGAGCCTCGGCGCTGATCAGCGCGTAGTCGTGCTGGCCGTGGTAGTGGCCCTCGAACTTCAAGATGGCATCCTTGCCGGTCACGGCGCGGGCGATCCGGATAGCGTTCATCGTGGCGTCGGAACCGTTCGAGCAGAACGCGACGCGTTCGGCGCTTGGGACGAGCCGGCGGAACTGCTTCGCTACGTCGATCTCGAGCTCGGTGGGGGCGGCAAAGTGGATCCCCTTCTCGGCCTGCTCGGCGATCGCACGCACCTGGTCCGCGGGCGCGTGCCCGTTGATGAGGCACCCGTACGCGAGGTTGAAGTCGAGATACTCGTTCTCGTCCTCGTCCCAGATGCGGGCGCCCTTCCCGCGAGCGATGAACGGGGGGCACGGGTCGTAGGAAGCGACCCGGATCAAGGAACTCGATGCGTTTGGAACGTAGAGCTTCCCCTCAGCGAAGAGCTTCGCGCTCTTCTTGAGCTTCGGAACGAGCCGGGCGATCGGGATCGGCAGTTCCGGTGGGATCTCGACCTCGACGACGAGCGGGGCCGAGGTTGGGTCCTTCTTGGCCTCCCGCGACGGTTCCTCTTTCCGCGTATCGGACGCGGCGACGTTCTCGGTCGAGACGATGGGAGGCTGGGCGGCGCCCTCCGCCTTCAGGCCCGCCGGCAGCTCCCGTACCGGTCGGCCATCCGCGCCCGGGCGGTCGCCCGGGGCGCGGGGTTGGGGAGTTGGGGCGGTCTCCGATTCCGCCATGAGAATTTCATCTCCGTAACTGCCTCATCGAGCCGGGGGACCATATATATAGGCAGCGAACCAACGGAATCCGTGGTACGCAAGATGTACGTTATAATATATTTTCACGCGTGTTAAGTTAAAGGACCCTTCATCGATGATATTGCCAATTTACCATCCAAAACACTGCTATAAGCTCTCCAAATTATCCACTTCGGACACGGTTGGGTAACCCTTCACCTGCCGAGTGGGGTCCCCGCGTGGGCCGGTCTCCGAGGCCCCGAAGTTTGATGCGTTCGCAGGCGCCATGCTCTCCTGGGGCTGCGGGCCCCCGGGGGTTGCATGGCGTCGCACGGGAATCCACGACCCAACGACAGGTGGATCCGCGTGATCGATAGCCACACCGAAGGAGAACCCACCCGCGTGATCCTCTCCGGGGGCCCCGACCTTGGGAGCGGATCGTTCGCGAGCCGGGTCGAGCGCTTCCGAAACCATCACGACGACTTTCGTCGGCTCATCGTAGACGAGCCGAGGGGCTCGCCCATCGCCGTCGGGGCGCTCCTCTGCGCACCGGTCGCACCGGTCGCGTCCGGTGTGGTTTTCTTCAACAACACCGGATACCTCGGGATGTGCGGACACGGTACGATCGGCGTGCTCGTTACCCTCCACCACCTGGGCCGGATCTCGGCCCCGGGAACCTATCGGCTCGAGACGCCGGTCGGCGTGGTTTCCGCCGATCTGCACAGCGCACACGAGGTGACGTTCACCAACGTCGCGAGCTACCGGCATCGCAAGGACGTCGATCTCGAGGTCCCTGGGTACGGACGGGTCCGCGGCGATATCGCCTGGGGCGGGAACTGGTTCTTCCTTGTCACCGATTCGACCACGGAGCTGCGACTTGCCGACGTGCCCGCGCTCACGGACCGGACCGTTGCCATTCGACAGGAACTGCGCCGAAAGGGCATCACCGGGGCCGATGGGGCGGAGATCGATCACATCGAGCTCTCCGGACCGCCGCAACGACCCGACGCGGATGGACGGAACTTCGTGCTCTGCCCGGGGGGCGCGTACGATCGCTCCCCCTGTGGCACGGGAACGAGTGCGAAGATGGCCTGCCTACACGCGGATGGAGAGCTTGCCGAGGGAGCGCTCTGGCGGCAGGAGAGCGTTCTCGGCACGCGATTCGTAGGTCGACTCTTGCGCCGCGACGGGATCCTCTACCCTACGATCCGCGGCTCGGCCTACGTCACGGGTGAAACGGAACTTCTCGTCGACCAGGACGATCCGTTGATCCGGAATCCACAAGGGTGAGCGTTCGCGAAGCCAACGCCGTTGGCGACGGATGCGCGCACCTCGAGGGCCGAAACCTCCATCTGGCCGGTTCCGGTGCGCGGACGGACCCGGGAGGAGCGTGTCGATGACCTGGAGCGGTGTCTGGCCGGCCCTTACGACCCCGTTCGATCCGTCGCTGGAGGTCGATCTGCCCTTTCTCGAGCGGCACGTTCGATGGTTGCTCGATTCCGGGTGCGCAGGTGTGGTCGTGCTCGGCTCGCTCGGAGAGGCTCCGGCGCTCACCGCGGAGGAGAAGATGCGGATCGTCGAGAGCGCGGTGCGCGCTGCCGGCCGCATGCCGGTGCTTGTCGGGGTCTCGGCCTACTCCACTGCGGATGCGGCTCGATTCGCGCGCGCGGCCGAGGAGTGGGGCGCGAGCGGGCTCATGGTGCTTCCGCCGTACGTTTACCACGGGGACGCCCGGGAGGTGCGCACCCAC
The DNA here is from genome assembly GCA_013044425.1 of Thermoplasmata archaeon. Taxonomy (GTDB): domain Archaea; phylum Thermoplasmatota; class Thermoplasmata; order Lutacidiplasmatales; family UBA184; genus Lutacidiplasma. The sequence goes on from JABEUK010000054.1 coordinate 10,534, forward strand.
TTCTCGCAGGTATTCCGTGCCACGCGGCTTCCGTGCATGCTGTACAACAACCCGATCGCCTACGGCACCGACGTGGTACCCGACGATATCGAGGCGCTGGCGCGCGACCACCCCAATCTCGTCGCCGTCAAGGAGTCGAGCGGAGACGTCCGGCGCATCACCGATCTCGGGTTTCGGCTGGATTCCCACGTCGCTCGGTTCGTCGGGATCGATGACCAGATCTTGGAGGGGATGGCCGCCGGGGCGTCCGGATGGGTGGCCGGGCTTGCCAACGCGCTCCCTCGAGAATCGGTCGAATTGTTCGACGCGTCGCGCGCCGGACGGCAGGCCGATGCGCTCGCGCGATATCGCTGGTTCTTGCCGCTGCTCCGTCTCGATGCGGATCCGAAGTTCGTCCAGTTGATCAAGCTCGTTCAGCACGAGGTGGGAATGGGGACCTCTCGGGTGCGTCCTCCACGGCTCGAACTCCACTCCGAGGAGCTGGACCGGACCCGACGACTGATCCAGACGACGCTCTCGAACCGCCCGAACGCCCCATCGGGCTGAGAGCGCCCCCTCGGTAGAGGGTGGGGGATCCCATCTTGACTGGATCCTAGCGTTGGCGGACGACGTCCAGGGGCGCGAGCTCCCGCTCGGGAGGCGCGATCGTCGTCTCGATGCCCCGTCGTGCGAGCTCGTGCCGGAACCGAGGCGCGGGCACGCACACTTCGGGGGGAAGCACGCCGACGCCCGTGATCTCTCCGCGCGCGATCATTTCCGCGCCGATCGAGCCGGCCACTCCGACCGCGTACTCCGTAGCGCTGAGCTGCCAATCCGGCCGCGGAGGGAAACGTGCGATCGCGTGGCGTACGGCTGGACGGCCACCGAGCGTACCGTGCACCTCGATGTCGCAGACTTCCCAATCCTCGATCGTCACGCCGGGCGGGGCTCCGAGCAGGCCTTCTCGCTTCAGCAAAGCGGCGAGGAATTCGCGGGGCACCACCGACCGATCTCCGACCTGAACGGGTCGATCGGATCCGAGCCCGAGCAACGCCATCGTTCGCATGAGATCGATCCCGGGACCCCCTTCCTTCCATTCGCAATGGCGTAGCCCTTTCGCTCGCAGACTCTCAGGGAGCGTGGCGGCCTCCGAGTGCAAGGTCCGATACACGCGGGTGCGACCCACCGGGGATGGGAAGTCGTACTCCTCGGCCCCACTCATCGCGGGCTGTTCTCGGTACTCCCCGTGGTCGAAGATCACGGCCGGCTGGACCATTTCATCGAGGAAGGTGCTCGGGGACCATGTGAACGCGATCTCGGGCCCGTTTTCGGTGAAGTCCTTCCACCCATCGCGGATGAGGATCGACTCGACGCGTTCCAGGTCTCGGCACGCCGCCATGGCGAGCACGTTCGAGATGCCGGGAACCTGGCCGAGGCCGGGAATGGCCAGAAGCTGGGCCTCACGGAACTTCGGATCCAGGGCGAGTTGGCTCCGTGTGGTGTGGAAGAGCCCACCGAAGTCGAGGTAGGGGACCCCCGCGGTGAGACAGGCGTTCATGACCGTGAGGTTGAACGTGTACTGGACCGCATTGACGCAGACCGAGGCGCCCTCCAGGAGCTGGGCGAGGGCCGCGGCGTCGCGAACGTCGATCCGTTGGGCGCGGACCCGCTGCGGAGCTCCGGCACGTCGCGCGGCGTCCCGCGCGAGCTCCTCATCGAGATCGGCGACGACGATGGAGTCGAACTGGTGACCGGCCGCCAGATCACGGACGGTGCACCGCCCGGTCAGGCCACCCCCTCCAAGGACCACGACGCGCATCGAACCTTCGCGTTGCCTCGCGCGTTGGGAAGTTACTTTCCTGCGCGTCGCCGGGCGACGGCGGATCGAGGCTCGGTCGTTACGCTCGGTGGCGCAGCAGGCGTCATCGGTGGGGACTTCGGAATGGCGGCCGCGTCGGCCGACTCTGCGTCTCCCCGGGCGAGGATCGACTGGAAGGTTTCAAAGTGCCTCAGGAAGGGGTCGGCCCGACGCTGGTTCTCGACGTCCCCGAGCGCGATCTCGAGCTGCGCCTTCGCCTTCGGATCCCCGCTCTGCGCACGGACCGCGTAGACGCACAGGAGCTGGTAGTGCGCGAGCACGTACGAATCGGGGCGGGGGCGGCTCATGTCGCCTTTGCGGGGCCGGTAGATCCGATCGAACGGAACGGCCTCGGCGACCGCTTTCTTCTGAGAGAACCCAAAGTATCGGCCGGGGCCGAGCACGCGTGTTACCTCTCGAACATTGTTGGAGAGCGCGTTCGAGAGTCGGTCGCATTCGTGCCAGCACCAGAGCCCGAACCCGTAGTCGCCGGCGGTGTACGCCTGCCATGCCTGATCGTACAGCCGCCGTTCCTTCTCTTCGCTGGACCACTCCGGCAGTAGCTCCGCTCTCCAGTCGGAAACGATCAGATCGACCTTGATCGTGGGAGAGAATTCGGCGAACTTGGGAACGGTTGGAACGCCCACGTTTCGACCTCCTCCCCCCGGACCTTTAGACGTTTCGGGGACCCTCGCCCACGTTCATGCAACGCGCGATCCCCCGCTCCAAGTCTCGGCCACGGGCGCGACGGACCGATCCAAGATCTCCTCAAGGCTAGCGCCGTTGAGCACGACCAGATCGGCGCGTGCTCCCGCTCGCAGTGACCCGATCGACTCGTCTCCCAACGCACGGCCGCCGTTCACCGTGTAGAGGGCCACGGCCATCTCCGGACCGAGCCTCTCGGAGCGGTTCGGGTTCGCCGAACGTCCGACGCGGTCGGTCCGTCGGACCGCGCAGCGGATCCCCACCCACGGATCGAGCGAATCGAAGGGAGCGTCGCTCGAGCCCGCCAGTAGGTGTCCCTTATCGAGGAGGGTTCGGAAGGCATACGCCCATCGAACCCGTTCCGACCCGAGGCGCTCTTCGAGCCAATAATCGCTCGCCAGGAACCCCGGCTGGACGATCAGCGCCGGCCGGATCCGGTCGATCCGATCCATCGTCGATGGCGGAGTGAGGGAGGCGTGTTCGATGCGACCGGGAGGGGAAGGAGACCGATCCGTCTCGAGCGCACCGAGCGCCCGATCGATCGCCTCGTTACCGATCGCGTGGATTCCCGGAGCGAGCCCGCGGGAGCGCGCCCGCACGACCACCTCCGCGAGTTGGGCCGGGGAAGCGACGGCGATGCCCGAGGTCTCCGGGGCGTCCAGGTAGGGGCGATCCAGGAGCGCGGTTCGCCCTCCGAACGACCCATCCGCGAAGGTCTTGACCCCGATCACCCGCACGGACTCGGACGGACCCGAACCGTCGATCGCTCCCGCGTGTTCCACGGCGTCGAGGTACCGGATCCCGACGTACAGTCGTACTTGGAGGGGGAGACGACCCGCACGCGCCAGCGTACGCAATCCTTCGATCTCGGATAGATCGGCCCGCATCGAGGCGACGCTGGTCAGGCCCATCCGCACGGCCGATCGCACGGTCGGTTCGAGCCTCGACGCGTCCATGACGAGTGCGCTCTGGGCGATCGGCTCGGCCAGAGATAGCGCGCTCTCGTAGAGGAGCCCATTCGGCTCTCCGCGCGAGTCGCGTCCGATGGCCCCACCCGGAGGATCGGGCGTTCCTCGCTCGATCCCCATGAGGGCGAGTGCCGGGCTGTTGGTCCACGCCACGTGCCCACAGATGCGGTAGAGCACGGTCGGCCGATCGGGAGCGGACCGGTCGAGGTCCCGGCGATCCGGCCACCGCCCGTCGATGAGTTCGTCCTGGTTCCATCCGCGACCGAAGATCGGACCGTTCGGGTTTCGGACCGACCAGTCGGTGATCCTCTCTCCCGCGTCCGCGATCGAGCGCGCCCCATCGAGGGCCACTCCCTCTCGCTGGCGAACGAGTTCGGAGAGATGCAGGTGAGCGTCCACGAGCCCCGGGAGCACGAGGCGGCCCGCGAGCCGGTTCGTTTCGACTCCCGTGGGGCTCGCGCGGCGAACCTCTTCCTCGGTACCGGCGACGACCACGCGGCCATCCTCGATCAGGAGCGACTCCGCGTATCCGCTCCCGGTGAAGATGCGCCCGCCGATCCATCGACGTGCGTCGACCATGCGTCCCTCCTCCCTCCGACCCGTCGGGTATCCCCGGAAGGACCGAGCGGAGGAAAAGGTTGGACACCGCTCGAGTGCCGGACTCAGACGTCCATGTACCGATAGAACTCGTACGGGTGGGGCCTCAGGTTCAGCTGGAGCTGCTCCTCGCGTTTGATGTCGGCGTACGCCTCGAGAAGCGAGTCGGCGAACGCCGGCTTCAGGAACTCGTGATCGCTCGCGAGGCAGTCGAGGGCCTCTCCGAGGGACCCGGGCAGCTCTCGGATGGCGAGCTCCTTGCGCTTCGCGGGCGTCAGCTTGTAGATGTCGTGGTCGACCGGGGCCGGTGGCTCGATCTTCCGGCGGATCCCATCGAGACCCGCGAGGGCGAGGGCGGCCTCGGTCAGATAGATGTTGGCCGCGGAATCCGGCGTGCGGTACTCGATTCGCTTCACGGAGGGCCGCCCGCGATGATAGAACGGGATCCGGACGTTCGCCGATCGGTTCGCCTTGCTCCAGGCGATGAACACCGGGGCCTCGTAGCCCGGGACGAGGCGACGGTAGGAGTTGGTGGTAGGGTTGGTGATCGCGCACAGCGCCCGGGAGTGCTCGAGCAGCCCGCCGATGTAGTACCGGCAGGTCTGGCTGACCTCGGCGTAGGCGTCGTTGCCATCGAAGAACGTGTTCGTCCCCTTCGTCCAGAGGGACTGGTTGACATGCATCCCGATGCCGTTGTCCCCGAAGACCGGCTTCGGCATGAACGAGGCGATCTTGCCGTGCCGGTGGGCGACGTTCTTGAGGACATACCGAACATCCTGAACATGATCGGCCATCGGAACGAGCTCGTCGTAGTGCACATTGAGCTCGCTCTGTCCGGCCGTCGCCACCTCGTGATGGTGCGCATCCATCTTGACGTGGAAATTATCGGCGAGGATGTTCGACGCCTCGGCCCGGATCCCGATCAGGGTGTCGTACGGCGCGGTGCGATGGTACCCTTCCTTGAATCGTATCGGGGCGGGCGTGGGCCCTTCTTGCCAGGAGGTCTCACCGCTGTTGATGAGGTATCCCGAACCGCCCCAGGCATCCCGGACGCCCTGGGCCGAGGGGATAAGCTCGATCGAATCGAAGACGAAGAACTCGATCTCCGGGCCCCAGAACGACTGATCGTAGCCCGCATCCGCAAGGACCTTCTCGGTCTTGCGCGCCACACCGCGCGGATCGTGGGCGTACGGTTCGCTCATCGTACCCAGGCGCACGTCGCAGATGAACCGCGCGATCCCGCCGGCGTCCGGGTGCCATGGGATGATGGCGACGGTCCGCGGATCGGGCACGAGCAGCATGTCGGATTCGTAGATTTCGCGGAATCCGCGCACGGAGGAGCCGTCGAGCTTGGGTACTCCGGAAACGAACGATTCGGCGTCCAGGGTATCCAGCGGGACATCGACCTGGTTGAAGCCCCCCAGCACGTCCGTGTAGCACAGCTCGACCCAGCGGACCTTGGCCTCCTTCAGATCCCGTAGTACCTTCGCTCCGTCCGGCGTGCTCCCGGCACCTGGCTGCGGTGACAAATTTTCGCGCCCCCGGCGAAGACGAGGGCCCTCGGCTACATCAAGGCATGGCCAATGATATTGGACGATTGTCCTGATCTCTTAGAGAAATTGTTAATTTTGCCTGAATTGTACTCTATGCATGGTGCGTACATCCAGCATGGACGAGCTCGATCGGGCCATCTTGGAAGACCTCAATGTGGATGCGCGCCGCAGTCACCGAACGATCGCCCACCACCTGGATGTCTCCCCTACGACCGTAAGCGTCCGAATCGCGCGGTTGGAGGCCGGCGGGATCATCCGAGGGTACGTCCCTATCCTGGACGACGAGCAGCTCGGCTGGGATCTCTGGGCGACGATCGGCATCCGGATCTCGAAAGGGAAGCTCCGGGAGGTCGAGGAACGACTGGCCCGCAACCCCCGCGCCTACGCGATCTACGATCTCACGGGAGAGTTTGACGCGCTCGTCATCGGTCGGTTCCGGGATCGGCGGGATCTTGACCGGTTCGTCAAGCACGCCCTCCAAGACCCCCACATCGAGCGGACCAATACCCAGGTGGTCCTCAACCGGGTCAAGGAAGACCGACGGGTGCCGGTATCCCTACGCCCCCCCGATCGGGCGGATTCCGCCTAGGGCCCACGGACCCCCTTTCTCGCTCCGGCGGAAAGCGGTCCCCCGGCCGCGGAGCGTCCGGGGCAATGGCTATGAGGACCCTCGGCCCATCGGAGAGCGAGGTCGGCATGGGCTGGGGTCTTGCGAATCGGATGGCCCGGATGTTCTCCCCCGCGAGCCAGAACTCGGTCATGCTCGCGGTCGACCACGGCTACTTCATGGGCCCTACGCGACGCCTGGAGGACCCGCGCGCGACGATCGCACCGCTCCTCCCCCACGCCGATGCGCTGGCGCTGACCCGTGGAATCCTGCGCGCCTGCGTCCCACCCTCCACCCGAACCCCGATCGTCCTTCGGGTGAGCGGGGGCGCGACGATCCTTCAGGAGGATCTTTCCGATGAGGATATCACGGTCTCGATGGAGGACGCGGTCCGCCTCAATGTCAGTGCCGTAGCCCTCTCTGTGTTCGTCGGCTCGCCGCACGAACATTCCTCGCTCGTCCACCTCTCCGAGCTGGTCGACCAGGGAGAAGAAGCGGGGATGCCCGTGCTCGCCATCACCGCGGTAGGGAAGGAACTGGAAAAACGAGATGCACGCTATCTCGCCCTCGCTTGCCGCGTTTCCGCCGAGCTCGGGGCGCATCTGGTCAAGACGTACTACTGCGATGGCTTCGAGAAGGTCGTCGAGGGTTGTCCCGTCCCGATCGTCGTGGCCGGCGGCCCGAAGCTGGATAACGACCGGGCCGCTCTAGCGCTTGCCCACGATGCCATCGCGCTCGGCGCGAAGGGGATCGACATGGGCCGGAACATATGGCAATCGGACTATCCCGTCGCGATGCTCAAGGCCCTGCGATCGATCGTCCACGAGCATGCTACGGTCGGCGAGGCGATGGATATTCTGAACCAGGAGAAGGCCCAGCCTCCGCGGGCCACCGTCGCGTAACACGCGCACGGATCGAGGCTCGGGAATTCTCATAAGCGGTACACCACTCCCCACGCCGCGGGGATCGCCCAGCTTGGTCAAAGGCGCCAGATTCAGGGTCTGGTCTCGTAGGAGTTCGTGGGTTCAAATCCCTCTCCCCGCACCCCCACGGGGGGTTCAAATACCACAAATAGTAGGACCTCCATATCTCATTCGTGTCGGCCCGAAAGCGGCCCAATAGACCCCTCGAGGAACGCAACCGAGTCCTCGGACGGCATCGTGTCCTCCTCGAGGACCCGCTGGTTCGCTCTTGGTGGGACGAGCGGTCGCTCCGATCCCGGCTGAGCGCCGACTCCTACCTTCGTCACATCGGTCTCTTCGTCGAACGCATCGGAAAGAGGCCGGGGGAGCTCCTTTCGCTCGCCCGCAATGACCCGGACGCTCTCCGCGCTCAGCTTGTACGATATGCGGCCGAACAGAAGCGCGCCGGCCTTCTCGACAGCTACATCTCGAAATCGTTCGAAGGTCTAAAGTCGTTCTTCAAACACCATCGTGTTCGCTTTGACGGGTTTCCTTCGTTGTCCCCGATTCGGGGTGCCAGCTTGTCTCTCGAGAGAGTGCCTACGCAGCAGGAGCTAGGGCAGATCCTAGAGCGCCTTTCCCAGCGGGGGCGTGTGATCACCCTCTTCCTAGCTCACAGCGGCGTGCGCCCTGGCGTTCTCGGATCGTACGGCGGCGAGACCGGCCTCACCCTCGGTGATCTTCCCGAGCTCGACCTTGACCCTCCGATCCGGATCGCAGAGCTTCCGTTCGTAATCCGGGTCGCTGCGGAACTGTCGAAGACACGGCGTCAGTACATCACTTTCGGGACCGAGCAACTCGCGACAGCTCTGGTTGCCTACCTCAACTCGAGGAGGGAAAACGGGGAGAAACTGAATGAGCACTCTCCCGTGGTCGTGCCGGGGACGCTGCGAGGGATTGCAGTTAGGTCTCGGCGGGAAGCGCGGTTCGGCCGTGGCTTCATCGCGATGAAGAACGTCGTGAAGGAGGTTCAGGACGTCCTCCATTCGTCCGCTCCCGAGGGGGTTCGATGGCGGCCCTACGTGCTTCGCAGTTACTGCTCCACGCGGCTCCTGCTCGCGGAAGGACAGGGCAAGATTTCGCGAGACCTTCGTGAGGCGATACTTGGTCATGATGGGGGGATCGCGTCGCGTTACAACGTCGGAAAGCGGTGGGGCGAAGAGTTGCTGACCGAGGCTCGCCGCGAATATGCGAACGCGGCAGAGTTCCTCGAGACGAGCACGCAGACGCGGACGAACGTCGCAGCCGAGTTCCGACGAACCCTGCTCGGAGTGGCCGGACTATCTCCCGAGGAAGCGACCACACACATGGAGGACTCGAACGAGGACATCCTCGCCCTGCTCCGGACCCGGCTGCTCGGTGGAGAGGGAGGAACGCCGAAGTCGGGGAACGGAAACGGACACGCCGCCCAGAAGCCGGTTTCGCTTGCGGAGGCCGAGTCGCTGCTTTCCGAGGGATGGACCTTCGTC
>JABEUK010000055.1 GCA_013044425.1 Thermoplasmata archaeon
CGGCGACCGCCGAGACCGAGCGGATCCTTGCGGGAGGGGGCGGCGCCCGCCGGGGGAGCATCCTCCTCACGAGCGCCCTCGGGCTATGGGTGCGGGGAGCGGCTCCGACGCTGGGAGCCGGCGTCGCGCGCGCCACCGACGCGCTCGATTCGGGTACCGCCGAAGCGCTTCTCGGCCGGCTCCGCGAACTCGGCGCTTCGCGCACCTGGGCGGGGGAGGAGTAACGATGGCGTTCCTGGACGACCTGCTTCCCGAGATCCGGCGCACGATCGCTTCCCCCGCGTACGCGATCGGATTGCCGTCCGCTGCGCGACGGTCCCCTCCGAGCCTCCGCGCGTCGATCGACGCCGCGGGCCACGGTTGGGGAGTGTTGCTCGAGCACAAGCTCCGGTCCCCGGGATCCCGCGCGCCGGCGCTGCCGCGGGTCGGGATCGATTCGTTCGTGCGCGTCGCCGAGACCGCAGGGGCGGCCGGCCTCTCCTGCCTCGCGACGACCCCGGAGTTCGCGGGGGCGCCGGAGGAGGTCGCGGCCGTCGCCGCACGCAGCCGCCTCCCCGTGCTGTTCAAGGATTTCGTTATCGACCCGATCCAGATCGATGCCGCCCGGCGCGCGGGGGCAGCGGCGGTCCTCCTCGTCGCCCGGCTCGAAACCGAACACCGCCTCTCGCACTCGCTCGCCCAGCTCGCCGCGCGGGCCCATGACGGGGGGCTCGAGGTTCTCCTCGAGTTCCACGGCCCCGACGAGCTCGAGGTGGCGGATCACGTGCCCGCGGACGTCTACGGCATCAACCTGCGGGACCTGAACACCTTGAGGTTCCGCCCCGAGATCGCGGCGCAGACGTTCGGCCATGCGCAGGGACTCCGACCGTTGATCGGGATGAGCGGCATCGAGGGCCCCGAGGACGCCGCTCGCTTCCGCACCTGGGGGGCGGATGGGGTCCTCGTCGGTTCGGCGCTCGCTCGCGCGCGGGACCCCGAGCGATTCGTGGCCGGCCTCTGCCGGGTGGGAAGCATGCGCCGAGGTGGATCGTGAGGACCTTCGTGAAGTTCTGTGGGCTGAGCGATGCCGCGACGATCGCGCTCGTGCCCGAGGGCGGAGCCGCGGGGTTCGTGATCGACGTGCCCGGCTCCCCGCGCGCGGTCCCCCTGGGGCGGGCGGCGAAGCTCGCCGAGGTCGTTCCGAGCGACCGCGAAATCTGGGCGGTCACGGTCGATCCGAGCGCCGAACTGATCGAACGGATCTTCGAAGAGATGGGAACGGACCGGGTGCAGGTGCACGGTCGGATCCCCGATGGGCTCGACACGGTCCTACGGCGTCACGTCGTCCCGTCGCTGGCCATTCCCCGGGAGGGGAGCGGCGATCCCCCTCCCGAGCTTCCCGGAACCGACCTCGCCTCCCTCGTCCACTTGGACGCCGCGGGCGGCGCCCTACCGGGAGGAGGTGGCGTAGTGCCGGACTGGGAGATCTGCGCTCGAATCATCGCGAGCGCCCCCGGCCGAAAGATCGTGCTCGGTGGGGGACTCACCCCCGACAACGTGGAGGGCGCGCTCTCGACCGTAGCCCCGTGGGGGGTGGACGTCTCGAGCGGGATCGAATCCGCCCCCGGCCTGAAGGATCCGACACGTATGCTCGCGTTCTTGGAGGCCGTGCGACGCTGGGAGGCCCATCATGCCTAGGCGCTTCGGCCCCTACGGGGGAGCCTTCGTTCCCGAGACCCTGGTCCCGGCGCTCTCCGAGCTCGAACGCGAGTGGCGCGCCGCGCGGCGAGATCCGACATTCCGGGCCGAGCTTCGTCGCCTATCCCGCACGCTCGCCGGCCGGCCCACACCCCTGTACTTCGCCCGTCGGCTCACGGAACGGGCGCGGGGCGCGCAGATCTGGCTCAAGCGGGAGGACCTCGTGCACGGCGGCGCACACAAGTTCAACAACGCGCTCGGCCAGGGCCTGCTCGCCAAGCGGATGGGCAAGCCGCGGCTGATCGCCGAAACCGGGGCGGGACAGCACGGGGTCGCGACGGCGATGATCGGGGCCGCGCTCGGGCTCGAGACCGAGGTGTACATGGGCGAGGTCGACATGGAGCGACAGCGGCCCAATGTCCTCCGGATGGAGCTGCTCGGCGCGAAGGTCCGGCCCGTGACCTCGGGCCAACGGACCCTCAAGGACGCGATCAACGCCGCGCTGCGGGACTGGATATCGAGCGTTCGAACGACGCACTACCTGCTGGGCTCCGCCGTCGGACCGCACCCCTTCCCCTCGATCGTCGCGGAGTTCCAGAGCGTGATCGGGCGGGAGATCGCGGTGCAGTCCCGCGCGGCGTTCGGTCGGCTCCCCGACCTCGCGGTCGCGTGCGTCGGCGGTGGATCCAACGCGATCGGCACGTTCCACCCGCTGCGACGCACGGAGGTCGAGTTCCTCGGCGTAGAGGCCGGAGGAGCTCGCCTCCGCGGGGCCGGCGCGGCGTCCCTCTCCCACGGCCGGCCCGGGATCTTGCACGGAGCCTACTCCTACGTCCTGCAAGACCGGGAGGGACAGATCTCCGAGACGGAGAGCATCAGCGCCGGGCTCGACTACGCCGGCGTCGGTCCCGAGCACGCATGGCTGAAGGACAGCGGGCGGGCCCGGTACATCGCGGTCCACGACGACGACGCCCTGCGAGCGTTCCACTGGCTCGCCCGGGACGAAGGGATCCTACCGGCCCTGGAACCCGCGCATGCCCTCTTCGCCGCGGTCGCGGAAGCGCGACGGCGTCCCCCCCATCAGAGGATCGTCGTCACGCTCTCCGGTCGCGGCGACAAGGACCTGGAGGTGGTCGGTCGTGCTGCGCGTCGCTGAGGCGCTCTCCCTCGCTCGTTCGCAGGAGCGCGCCGCCCTGGTCCCCTACGTCATGGTCGACCGGGGCCGCACGCGCCGGCTCCGGTCGGTCGTCCAGGCCGCGCTCGAGGCGGGAGCTTCGGCGCTCGAGCTCGGGTTTCCCTTCTCCGATCCGATCGCCGATGGGCCGATCCTGCAGGCGACCGCGGACCGAGCCCTATCGAACGGCACCGACTGGAGCGATCTCGTCGAGTCGGTCGAGATCGCGAGCGGCATCCTCCCGACCGCGGTCATGAGCTACGCGAACCCATTTTGGCGGCACGGGTTCGACCACTCCCTCCCGAGCATCGCGCGCGCGGGCGCGTCGGGCCTCATCGTTCCGGACCTCTCGCTGGAAGAAGCACGGCCCTGGATCGCGGCGACCGGTCGCCATTCGATCGATCTGGTCCTCCTGGGGGCGCCGGGGGTCTCGGAGACGCGCACGGTCCGTCTCGCGCGGGCGACCCGCGGATTCCTGTACCTCGTGGCGCGCTACGGGACCACGGGCACGGCGCTCTCGGCCGAGCGGATCGACCTGACCCCCATTGTTCGGACGGCCCACCGGGCCGCGCCGAGAACCCCCGTCCTGATCGGGTTCGGGATCAAGGATCCCGCGACGGCCGCGCAGGCGCTCGCGTATGGGGCGGACGGGGTCATCGTCGCGAGCGCGCTCGAGGAGCGCTTCGTCCGATCCTTCGCACCGGCGACCGTCCGGCGCGTCCTCGGGCCGATCGCTCGCGCGCTCCGCGCGCGCGGCGCGTGATCCCGCCGCGCCCCCCCTTATATCGCACGCGCCGCTAGCGGCCCAATGGCTCCGGTCGCCGGCCGGTGGACGCGCTCCGCCCGACGCGTGCTGCCCCAGATGCGGGCGTGGCGGATCGCCTTTCACCAGGATCCCGAACTCTCCGACCAGGAGACCCACACGCGCGATCGAGTCGTCTCGGCGCTCCGGGCCCTGGATGTCGAGCCGATCACGTACCCTGACGGCTTCAACGGGGTTCTCGCGACGATCGCCGGAGATCGTCCGGGCCCCGTGGTGGCCCTGCGGGCGGACATGGACGCGCTCCCGGTGCGCGAAGAGACCGGGCTTGCCTTCCGTTCGCGCAACCCCGGCCGGATGCATGCGTGCGGGCACGACGTTCACATGTCGGCGCTGCTCGGAGCCGCCGCCGTCCTCGCGGGCCGCCGCTCGGAGCTCCGGGGTGCCGTCAAGCTGGTGTTCCAACCGGCCGAAGAGGAGGGCGAGAGGGGAGGCGCTCTGCCGTTCCTCGAGCGAGGCTGCTTCGAGGCGCCGAGGGTCGATTACGTCGTGGGCCAGCACGTCGACCCCGCCGTGCCGCTCGGGTCGCTCGGCACTCGGGTGGGGCCTGCGATGGCTGCGGCCGACCGCTTCCGGATTCGGGTCCGGGGCCATGGGGGCCACGCGGCCGCGCCGCATCTCGGGCCCGACGCCGTGCTCGTCGCCTCGGAGATTGTGGTCGGACTCCAGGCGCTCGTCAGCCGGGTACGCAGTCCGGTCGACCCGGTGGTCGTGAG
>JABEUK010000007.1 GCA_013044425.1 Thermoplasmata archaeon
GGAGATTCGAGAGCCCGATGGCAGCCCGTCGCCGGCTCCGCCGAGCACGCCCCGCGCGTCGGCGTTCTACGGCTCGCCGGCCACGTGCGCCGCCGCCCGTGCCGGCGACGGCCGTCCCCGGGCCCGCCCATACCCATATCGTCTGTCGACGGTGCGGCCGCATCAGTCATCTCACCCTCACTCCGGAGGACCTCGGGAACCTCGCCACGCTCGCCGAACGACGGCCGCGCGGCTGGTCCGTGGATGGTATCTCCTACTCGCTCACCGGAGTCTGTCCTCGGTGCGCCACCGGATCGCCCTGATCGGAACCGCACGGTGAAATGTCCGGGTTCTTCACGTCGCCGCGCGTCGCGTGGGGACCCGGAGCCATCGAACAGCTGAGCGGGCTCGGGATCCGGTCCGCGCTCGTTCTCATCGATCCGGCGATCGCGGCGTTGGATCCCGCCCGTCGGGTGGTCCAAGAGCTCGCTCGCAGCCCGACCCCGTCGATCGTCGTGGACAATCTCCCCTCGGCGGCTACCCTTCGCACGCTCGCCCTCCTGACCGACCGATCCAAGAACGTACCGTTCGATACCCTCCTCGCCGTCGGCGGAGGTAGCCTGATCGACCTCGCGAAGGCGCTCGTCGCCACTCGCGCTCGCCCCGATCTGGATCTGCGCACGTTGACCCCGCTCGCAGAGCTCGCCGTGCCGGCGCGACCCCGGCTTATCGCGATCCCGACCACGGGAGGGAGCGGAAGTGAGGCCACGGGATCGAGCCACCTTCTCGCGGAGGATGGCTCCACGATCGAACTCTCCCACCGGGACCTCACTCCGGACTGGGCTCTGGTCGACCCCACCTTCGGGCGATCGATGCCACCGGCCCTCGCCGTGGATACCGGCATGGAGGTGGTCGCCCACGCCCTCGAGGCGCTCGCATCGGAGTGGGCGAACCCGTTCTCGGACGCGCTGGCGCGCGATGCGGCCGGGACCGCCCTAACGGCGCTGCCGCGGCTCGCCCGTCACCCGCGCGACGAGGAGGCCCGAACGGCCCTGTTCTATGCGGCTACGCGCGCCGGGCTCGCCGCATCGAACGCCCAACTCGGCCTCGCCCATGCGCTCACACGGGCCTTGCTCCCCGACACGGGGCTTCGCTACGGTCGGCTCCTCGGCATCGTCCTGCCGTATGTCGTCGATTTCAACTTCGGTTCGGCACGCGATCGGTACCTGTCGCTCGGCCCGGTGCTCTCCGAACCGATCGGCCAGAATCACGCGACGCTCTCCGAACGGCTTCGCGCCCTGGGCGACGTGCTTCAGATCCCTCGGAGCCTTGCCGCCGCTGGCGTCCCTTTGGAAGCGATCCGTGCCCAACGAGCGACGATCGTGGAGCGAGCGCTGCATTCGACCACGTGCATCGCGAACCCTCGAGTCCCGTCGGCCGAGGAGCTCCGTCGCCTGGTGGACCGGGTCACTGGGATCGACGGCGCCCACCAACCATAGATGACCGGCTATTGGGCCCTAGCTATGTAGGTCCTGGACCGTGGCCTGCTCTACGGCTTGGGTAGGGGGGCGGCCATGGGGCGCCCGACCATGGCGGAGGGTGTTTCAACGGCATGGTTGATGGCGATCTCCGCGAGATCGCCGGCGTACAGCGCGCTGCGCTCGAGGCTCTCCAGGACATAGGCGAGTCCGACCGCCATGCGGCCGCGCTTGGTGGAGACTTCCTGGAGCAGGTGGGCTCGCTCCCGGACGAGGCTATGGGCCGCATCGATGACGGTGTTCGCCTGCTCGATGTCCCGGCGCTCGAGACTATCGAGGGCTTCGGAGAGGGCCGTCGCCGCGGCCTCGGACATCCGCTCGAGCTCGGCGACCATCGCGGCCGGTGGCCGCTCCTTCTGAAACAGGGGGATCGTTCCGGCGATGCGCACGGCGTGGTCGGCGATCCGCTCCATCAAGCGCGACGCGAGAAGGTACGTCGAGCAATCCGGAAGCGTGACCGATAGGCTCGTCAGGACGCGGGCATCCCGCAGGGCGGAGTTGACCTGTTTCTCCATGAACCAGTGCAGCCGGTCGACCTCGCGGTCCCGCTCGATCACGTCTTTCGCGATCGATGCGTCCGCGGAGTGGAACGCGGCCATCGCATCGGACTGCATCGCGCGCGCCATCTGGTGCATCCGCCGGATGACGGAGGGGAGCGGGAGCGGATTCGGGCCCACGACGTCCTGCAGGATCACCGATTCCGCGGTCTCCTCGATGATCTCCGGACCGATCACGCGCTGGGCAAACCCCCGAACGATGTCGCGCGTGCGGGCGCTCATCCGGGTCGTCGTTCGAATCTCCAGTAGGGTCGAGCCGGCGATGTACTCGGCAATCAACCGCCGGAGCAGATGCTCCTCGTCCATGTCGTTCGATATCGGCACCACCCGGCGCACGACCTCGGCCGAGCCGAGCTCTTCCGCCTGGATCTGCAGCGAGCCGTCCGGGCGGGGAGCGAAGGTGAGCACGTCCCCGGCGTGAAGCCCGCGGCTCGTGACCCAGTTCTTCGGCAGGGAGATGATGTAGGTCGAGCCACCGGTCTTCTGGATCTTCCTCCCGTGGAATCCGCCAGTAGCGCGCATCGCGGGCTCGGTGTATCAGGAGTCTATATAGTTGGCCCGTTCGGCAGATGTCGTCCGGGCGCCCTGGACGTCGATCCGGCGTTCCCCGGGGTCGCTCGACCTCCGGGGCGCTAAAATACTCCGGGCGGGGGTTCGGAGCCCGTTCCACATGTCGGGCACGCCCCCCGCCTCCTCGCCCGAGCCGATCGCCGTTCCGGGCGCCGGAACGACCTCCCGTGCGTGGCCCCTGCCGCTGTTGCAACGCTCGATCCGCTACCACCGGCCTCGCGCCCCGTTCTGCGGGGTAGGATATTGTACGAATTGCCTCGTCCGCGTGGACGGGCGGACCAACGTCCGGGCCTGCCGAGAGGGATTCGACCGGCCCGGCATGAAGACGACCGCCAACGCCTGGCCGTCACCTTCGTTCGATCTGCTGGGCATCGTCGACGTCGCGTTCCCTCGGGGGATCGACACCCTCCGGGGGTTTCGGCGCCCCGCCGCCTTCACCTCGCTCTACCAACGAGTCGTACGACGCCTGAGCGGCTACGACGATCCCCCCACCGAAGCCGCACCGGACCCGGTTCCGGACCCGATCCGAAGGACCGCCGAGGTTGCCGTAGTTGGAGGCGGGGTCAGCGGAACCGCCGCTGCAACGGCCCTCGTGCGCTCGGGTGTCGGGCCCGTCGTGGTATTGGATCGAGATGCCCGGGATCCGAGCTCGGCGGGCGAGCTCCTCGGGCGCACCACCGTGGTATTCCTCCCCCCTCCCGAGCCGACCACGACGCACCCGTTCTCCATCGTAGCGACGAACGACGCCGGCCGAGGGATCGAGGTTCGCGCGCGATCGGTCGTCGTGGCGACCGGAGGCTACGATGCGTCGCTGCTGTTCTCAGGGAACGATCGCCCCGGCGTCCTCACTGCGGAAGGGGCACTCGCGCTCTCGGCCCCGGGAGCCGCGCCGTTCGAGCACGCCATCGTCTTCGGGGGAGGAGACCGGGCGCGGGAGATCGTCACGCGCTTTCCCGGTCGGATCTCGGCCGTCGTAGCTCCGGGGGAGATCGGTCCCGATCTCTCCCGGCTCGCCTCCGAGCGGGGGGTCCCACTCTACCCCCGGAGCTTGGTGCTCTCCACGGTCGGGCGGCGCCGGGTTCGAGGTCTTCGGCTTCGCACCCGTTCGGATGGGCCGGCGTTCCGGCTCGGGGGGGATGCGGTCATACTCGCCCACCGGCGGGTGCCTCACCCACAACTGTTCTTTCAGGCGGGGGCTCAGATGCAGTGGCGCTCGCGCCACGCGGCCTACTTCCCGATCGTTTCGGAGACCGGGCAGACGACCGTACCGGGCCTCTATGCGGTGGGCGAAGCCGCGGGAGTGTTCGACCCGGCGACCGCGATCTCGAGCGCTCAGCGCACCGCGGCGTCGATCCTCGGTCGACCGACCACCGCACCCGCCCCGTCTCCTGGTCCCGACATGGATCTCCCTGGGGAGCTGGAAGGATACTACCGTGAACTCCTTCGCCAGCCCCGGGGTTCCGGCAAGTGGATCGCCTGTCCGTGCGAGGACGTCCTCCTCGATGAGATCGAGGACGCCGAGCGGCGCCATTACCGTGGGATCGAGGTGATCAAGCGCTACACCGGTCTGGGCACCGGGCTCTGCCAGGGTCGCTACTGCCTCCCCGATGCCCTCCTGCTGCTTTCGATCTTGGAAGAGCGCCGACCCTCCGAAGTCGGGTACATCACCCAACGCCCACCCGTCCTGCCGACGCCGTTGGGGGCGCTCGCGTCCTTCGCCAGCCCTCTCGACGAGAAGGAGACCCCATGACCGCCCCCGCCCGAGCTACCTACCACACGGTCGTCGTGGGCGCGGGCGTCATCGGCCTCTACACGGCCTACCATCTGGCCCGCGCCGGTGCCGGACCGATCCTCGTGCTGGATCGAGGGTTCCTGTCGAGCGGGGCCTCCGGAAGAAATGGTGGCGGCGTCCGGCAGCAGTGGGAGACCCCCGCCACGATCCGGCTCGCGCGCGAATCCGTTGCCGCATACCGTCGGTTCGGGCGAGAGTTCGGGTACAACATCTGGTTCCGCCAATCGGGGTACGTCTTTCTAGCCGCGGATGAGGGCCAGCTCACTCGCCTCCGCCAGGTCAACGCCGTCGTGCGAAGGGAGGGACTCCCCTCCCGGGTCATCGACGCCGCGGAAGTGCTCCGGCTCGTACCCGGTGTCCATCACGGTGCGGCGATCGGCGGAGCGTACCTGCGCACGGACGGCACCCTCTACCCATTCCCGGCGTTGTGGGGCTTGTATGAGGCCGTCCGTGCTCTCGCTGTCGAGGTCCTCCTAGGGGTGGAGGTCACGGGAATCCACGCTCCCGCCGGTCGCGTGGCGGCCGTCGAGACGACCTGCGGTCGCATCGCGACCGAGCA
>JABEUK010000056.1 GCA_013044425.1 Thermoplasmata archaeon
CCCGCGCGGCATACCGTCGGGTGCTCTGTGTGAGGAGTGATGCGACACGCCCCGACTCCGGGTTCGGCGGAGGAGGTGGGAGCGTGCTCACCTTCACCAACGTGCCCGGAAGGTGGAGGGCGATCTCGTGGGGCCCCAGGCCGCTCACGAGATCCTGCGGGGTCCATCCGTAGCGCTTGCCGTCGACCATCTTCCAGACCGTCTCCATGTCCTCCGCCCCGAGCGAGAACAGCAGCCAGAGCGCCACGTTGCCCTGCAACCCGAGGCGAGTCTCGGCTGGGATGTGGTGGAGGTACTGTGTCGCGGCGATCACATGGAGCCCGAACTTCGCTCCCTCGTTCAGCATCTCACCGAGCGCGGGGACAGCGTAGTGATGGAGCTCGTCGACCACGAGGTAGACCGGGTGGTCCGGGGACCCCGAGCGCTGGAGTGCAGCCCACAGCTGGGTCAGGAAGATCGCACCGAGGAACTGGGACCCCTCGGCGCCGAGCGATCCCTTGGAGAGGTTCAGGAGGAGCAACCGATGACGCAGGAGTTGATCGAACGAGACGGGGTGGGCCCGCTGGCAGAGCGCCTTCCTCAGCATCGGGTTGGTCGCGATCTTGCCGACCTTGTCCAGCGAAGACATCGTGAAGGTGTAGTTGAGCGAGGGCAGGTGGACTTCGAGGAACCGCCGGAGTGGGCCCTCCGGGACCGTGCTCACGAAGCGCCGCAACGCCTCCTTATCTGAGAGGAGCGAGTAGGCGTCGACCAAGTTCGTTCCCGGGGTGGCGAGGAGCCCCTGCAGGATGCCGCGGAGGATGAAGTCGGCCCGCCCTCCGACGCTCTCCTCTCCCCACGCATTCTTGATCGAGCGGAGAATGTCGCCCGCGAGCATCTCGGACCACCGCTCGATGCCGGCCGGGTCCAGACCCGCTCGGTTCGGGAGGTGAAGCGGGTTGAGCGGGACGGCGACCATCGTCTCGGCCCCATCCTGGAACGTCGGGTGAGCGGGGTCGATCTCCACGGTGTCCGCAGCGACCTCGGCGGAGAGGTGGGCCCGGATCTGCCCGATCAGGTTCTCAGTAGGTTCCATCACGACGACCGTGGCGTCCGGTCGCTGGGCAAGGATCTGGAGGGCCAGATTGAGCATCAGGGTGGACTTTCCGGATTGCGTCCGCCCGAGGATGGCAAGGTGGTTCCACCGGTCGGGCAATCGGACCGGGGCCCCGCAGCTGCGACCCACGACCACTCCGGGCGATGCCGGAGCGAGCTGAGGCAGAGGTAGCCGTTCCGGCGTAGTGATTGGCTGACTGGGGTATGGAGAGGGCGGGAGTGCGGACCCGCGGACCAGGGACCCGGCCCCAGAGCGTGACTGCGTCGCCCGACGGGCCAGCTGTGGCGGCGCCCGAGTGATCGGTGCCCCCGCGTACGCGACCTCGGGATGATTCTGCTGCCAAGGAACGCTCAGGAGACGCGTCAGCTCGAACGCCGACACGTCGCGTCGCGACTTGCGGTTCGCGAACGCGCGGATGGAGTGGGCGCGCAGGGCGGCCGCGAACCGCGGTCGCTTCTTCGGCTTGATCTCCTCCCAGCGCCACTGGGGACCGCCATCTACCGCGGTCCACTGGCTGAGCCAGTGTCCGAGTGCGGGTAGGACTCGACGAGGGCTGGTCCCGCCCAGCCATGCTCGGATCTCGAAATGATACGGTTGGTCTGAGCGCCGCGCGTCGCACTTCGCGCGCAGACGCGGGTCCAGCGTTCGCGCGAAGATTTCGTATCTCGTGGCGAAGAGGTTCCGCTCCCAACCTGGAACCCTTTGGAACAGGAGCTGGAGAACGACCTCATGGTCACGGACCTGGGAGGAGGCCAAGGCGCGCAGGAGGGTCCCGGCCAGATCGACATTGGGCTCGATGCGCAACGGCCAGAAATTGTTGGGGTGATGCGGGCGGGCTCGGAGGAGGAGGCCGGTGTCCAACTCCCGCCCAACGAGGCGGCACGTCGCAGCGGTGTTCACGGAGGTTCGCGGGAAGGTGTTCTCGATGGCGAGCGACACGTTGGCGAGTTCGCGCGGGACCGTGGCTCCGAGGAAATAGCGGACCGCGCCGCTCGCGGCGCGATGGATCTCCAGCGATAGCGGGTGGTCCGAGTAGAAGAGTATCCGGGGCCACTTGGGAGGATCCTCGGTTGGAGGAGCCAGCCGTAACTCGCGGTGGAAGATCGGCGAAGACACAGCGGTCCATCCTGTTCAGGGTGACTTGAACCGCCGGCAGCTCGCGAACGCTGAACGATGACCTCGTTCAACGCATCGTTCAGCATTCACACGGTATGCCCGCTACTTAGGCGGGGACCACGTCGCACGTCCCGTGGTGACTCGGGTGGAGCACGGGGAGACATCCTCGAAGGCATTTGCCTTGCCAACATTCCCCCGGTCGCCACCCCTTGCGCCGGTCCCTGGAGAGGCCGAGATGGTTTCCCTCCGACCCGTGAAGGAGTTCGTCCGGAACCTGAAGCCCGGCCACCCACTGCGCATCTTGATCATGGGCGAGCCCGATGATATGAGCCGGAGCG
>JABEUK010000057.1 GCA_013044425.1 Thermoplasmata archaeon
CTCCACGTCTGCCGGCACGCCGATGCCTCGCCGCGTCGCCTCCTGCAGATCCTCGAGATCAACGCGAGTCCCGCGGCCCTCCCGGAGATCACGGCCTTCCTCCGCGAACGGGCCGGCCCCGAAGAGATCTCGCTCACGCAGCTCGGATCGCAGCGGCTCCTCGTCCGTCTCGTCGGACCGCTGCCGGCCCTCTGCCACTCCGTCTTCGAGATGGGGGCCATCTGCATGAGCTGTCCGTTCCTGCCGTCGGCCGGCGTCCAAGAGGGGGAGGTGCGGGAAGGGGAGTGGCGGGTGCTCGTTCATCGAGTTCGGGACGCCCATCCCCTCCTCGCTTCGTTCACCACGCCGGGCAGCACGCCGGCCTCGCTGGTCCGCATCGGTTCCTTCCGAGGGTCCCTCGACCTGACGCCCCGCCAGGAGATGGCCGTCGGAACGGCCCTCGTGCTCGGGTACTATGACTACCCTCGCCGGGCCCAGCTCAAGGATGTCGCGAAGTCCCTCGGGATCAGCCGTGCGACGGCCATGGAGAGCCTGCGTCGTGGCATGCGCAAGCTCGCCTCCGAGCGCCGATCCAAGGTGGGCGTCGTCCGGAGCCGCCCCCCGTCCACCGACCGTCCCCGCAGCGCGTCCGTTCTCCGCGACGGCGAGGGGACGCGCCTCCCTCTCAGGGAACGATGAGGGTGCGGAGCCCGTTCCCGGCGCGGAGGTCCTCGGCGGCCTCCCCGATCCGATCGAGCGGAAGGGTCGCGGTAACGACCGCGTCGAGGCTCACCATCCCCCTACGCACCATTTCGATGACGCGGGGATAGTCCACGGGCCGGCACCCGAGGGAGCCGACGATCTCGTACTCGAAGAACATCAGACGGTTGAGCGGGATCGGAACGACCGAATCGCTGTACCCCACGACGCAGAGCCGGCCCCCGCGCCGGAGCGTGGAGAGGGCCAGGCTCACGGTCTCGGGAGTACCGACCACTTCGAGGGCCACGTCCGCGCCTCCTCCGGATCTCTTCCGTACCTCGCGGCCAAGGTCGGGGTACTCCCGGGGGTCCAGCGCGTCGCACGCCCCCAGGCGCCGAGCCGTTTCGCGCTTCTCCGCCCGAAGGTCCACGGCGATCACGTTCGCACCCACGGCTGCCGCGAACTGGACGGCGTTGATGCCCACGCCGCCGCATCCGACGACGACGACCCAATCCCCGCTTTGCACTCGCGCGCGGCGGACGACCGCGTGGTATGGCGTCGTCAGGGCGTCGGCGATCACCGCGCTCGACGCGAGATTGAGATCGGAGGGCAGCGGCACGAGGTCGCGTGCCGGGACTCGGACGTACTCCGCGAACCCTCCATCGATGTGGTTACCGGGCATCTGGAGGTACGGACAGATGTTCGCGCGCCCCGATCGGCACTGCTCGCAGTTCCGGCAGGGAAGGACCGAAGGGACGAGGACCCGGTCCCCGATGGACCGTGCGGTGTTCCCGACTCCCAGTTCCTCGACCACTCCGGAGATCTCGTGTCCGAGAATGAGGGGCGGGCTCTTCGCGGTCGGGACGCCGTGGTCGAGGTAATGCAGATCGGTATGGCAGAAGCCGCACGCCGCCACCTTTACGAGGGCGTCGTCCGGGCCTGGGACCGGGCGAGGCACTTCACCGACGACGAGGGGACGACCCGACCCATGAAAGACGGCCGCGCGCATGGATCCGCGGTCTCAGCCGTCCTTCCAAACGGGGGCTCGCTTTTCGAGGAACGCTTGGAGGCCTTCCTCGGCTCCCACGGACGTCATGAGCTCGTCGAGGTAGGTCCGCTCGGCGTATGCCAGACGGGGCCACGGGTCCACCTCCGATCTTCGGAGGACCCGTTTGAGTAGCTGCAGTGCTTCCCGACGGTAGCTGCAAAGTGTCTGGGCGGCCAATGCCACCGAGGCATCGAGCTCTTCCTCGGGAACTACACGGTTGACGATCCCGACGGCCGCCGCTCGCCGGGCATCGAACGGCGTTCCCAAGAACAGGAGCTCCGCGGCGGGCCGAGAACCCAGGAGATGGGAGTACGTGGCGGCTCCGAACGGTGCAAAGACCCCCAACCGGATCTCGGGCTGGCCGAACGACGCCCCCTCGGAGGCGATCGCGAGGTCGCAGGCCATCAGGAGCTCCATGCCGCCGCCGAGGCACCTTCCGTGGACCTGGGCGATCGTCGGGGAGGCTAGGTTCCACAAGGTGGTGAGGGTGGTGCGGAACGCTTCGAACATCGTCGAGACCCGCGGCTTGAGATGGTCCTCGACACTGAGACCGCCGCTCCACGATCTGCCGCCGCCGCGCAGCACGACGACGTGGGCGGAGGTGACCTCCTCGCGTTGCAGCGCGCGGGTCAGCTCCTCGAGGAGCCGGATGTCGAACACGTTCGCCGGTCCGCGCTCCCAGGTGATCGTCGCACGCCCATCGACGCGCACGACGGAGACCGTGCCCGGAGGTTTTGCGCTCACGGTCTGCCTCGCTCACTCGAAGAGGATCGACTCGGCGAACGTCTCGAGCTGAAGGCGTGCCTGCTCGTAGGTCGTCGACTTCTCTTCGAACTCCATGTGCAGGTAGGGGATGCCCCGTCCCTCGAGCGCCCTTCGGTAGAGCACCACGTCTTCGAGCGCGGGCTCGCAGAACTTGGCGGTGAGGAACAGCGCCCCCTGCGCCTTCGAAGCATCGACCCGTGCGAGGATGGCGGCCGCCTTGGTGGTCGGGGTGCTCCGGACCCCGATATCGATGGGCGTCCGGACGTACGACGTAGCGAGGCTCTCGAGAGGATCGCTCCCCGGCTCGATGCGCGGGCACCAGCGGTGCAGCATCTGGAGCTCGTCGCCGACCACGTAGCACCCGACGTCCTCGACGAGCTGGAGGAGCTCGAGGGTGGGCTGTTCGCAGAACGGACCGAGCACGATCACTCGGATCGAGTCCTTGTTCTTTCGCTCCCTTCCCTCGAGCTCCGCGAGCGCCCGACGGAGGAGCGGAACGTGTACCTCCCGGGGGAGAAGACCTCCGAGCCGGAGCAGAAGGTAGTATTCGACCAGGCTGACCTTCCACGGAGAGTCCCGCTTCAACACGACAAGTCGATCCACGAGCGCGCGCTGCTCGTTGAATACTTCCAGGGATGCGCGCAGGTCCTCTTGGGAGAACGGACGGCCGGCGACGCGTTCGAGCTTCGCGATGAGGCTGCGGTACTCCGCCACCAGGAACGGGATCGTGGCCGGGGACGTGAAATTCTGCGGGAGGTGGAGCATATGCGAGGGCCGTTGGGGAAGGACTCGGGCGAAGATCCCGTCGAGGTTGCGACTGACGTCGCAGATGTACGGAAAGACGAACGCATCGAAGGGGTCGAGGAGACCGGTGAGGGCCATCTCGAGCGTCGACTTGGAGATCGAGCAGAGGAAGGAGCCGAGCGCTGCGTCGGCGCGGCTGATCTCGAGGTTCTCTCCGCCCCCCTGGATCGAGACCGGCAACATCGCGAAGGAGTGGATGAGCTCCTGCGGCGTGTAGACGGGAAAGCACCCGACGGCCTTCCCGCCCGCGGCCCGCCAGGCCCGGACGGTCGGGAACGTCGGATCGGCGAGGACCTCCTGAGCGAGATGGACGATCCGTTCGACGGACTCCGCCTCGGTGAACTCGCGGAAGTCCGACGAGATTTCGACCCCGGGAGGAGTCTCTCCATCCGGGAGATCCTCGGCCCAGGACCCGATCTTCAGCAGTTCGGGCATGCCTATCCACCCGCCCCCTGCGGCGCCGCAGCAAGCTTCCGAAGCCGCGAGTGCCCGAGGATCGCGCTACCGATGGCGGCGGCGTAGTACGCTTCGGGTGCCACGTTCAGGTCCATCCCGACCGTGTCGTGGAGGGCCTTCACCATCCCGACGTTGCGCACGAGGCCCCCGACGAGCGTGACCTCCGGCTGGATCCCCACGTAGCGCATGAGGGAGTGCGCGCGCTGAGCGAGGGAGAGGAAGACGCCCATCAGGATGTCGGGGAGCGGTACGCCTTCGGCGACGTTGTTGATGATCTCCGTCTCGGCCAGGACCGCGCAGACGCTCGAGATGAGCTTCGGGCGTTCCGACGCGAGCGCCTTCGGGCCCATTTCCTCGAGCGGGACCTGGAGATACTTCGAACAGCGTTCGACGAAGCGGCCCGCACCGGCGGCGCACTTCTCGTTCATCTTGAACTTGAGGACCTTTCCCGTATCGGAGACGGACATGGTCCGGGAGGCCTGCGTTCCAACGTCGACCACCAGCCGGGTCTTCGGAAAGAGGAAGATGGCGCCGCGCGCGGAGGATGTGAAGTCGCTGACCTGCAGGTTCCGCTCGGGGATCGTGTACCGGCCGAATCCGGTCGTGCAGAGGTAGTCGATGTCGTCCGGAGCGATGTTGGCCGCCTCTCCCAGGGCATCCAGCACTTGGCGCGCGACCTGGACCGGGATCCCCCGCGACGGAGCCGAGGCGGTCGCGAGGATGCGCTGGCCGTCTTCGAGCAGCGCACCCTTGATGGCTCCCGCGCCGAGGTCGAGACCCCCGGTGATCATGCCGCGCCTCCCGAGAGCCGTTCGCGGCCGTGGAGCGCGGCTCCCAAAGCTCCGAGGTACTGCGAGAGCGGGCTCACGTTGACGGGGGCGCCGAGCCGGCGGCGGAGTGCGTGGACCATGCCCTCGTTCTGGGAGACGCCGCCCGTGAACGTGATCTCGGGCTCGACCCCGACCCGCTGCATCAGGGAAAGCGTCCGATTCGCGATGCTGGCATGCAGCCCTGCGAGGATGTCCTTCGGGTCCTTGCCCCGCGACACGTACGACGTGACCTCGGATTCCGCGAAGACCGTGCAGGTGCTCGTGACCTTCACCGCGCGCCGGGCTTGGAGGGAGAGCGGCCCGATCTCGCCGACATCGTACCCCAGCGCGTTGGCACACACGTCCAAGAATCGCCCGGTGCCGGCCGCGCACTTGTCGTTCATCGCGAAGTCGACGACCTCGCCCTTCTCGTCGATCCGGATCGCCTTCGTGTCCTGGCCACCGATATCGACCACCAGGCGCGTTCCGGGAAACAGGAAGTGGGCTCCCCGCGCGTGGCAGGAGATCTCGGTGACGACGAGCTGGCCGAAGTAGACCTTGTACCGGCCGTAGCCGGTGCCGGTGATGAACGATACATCGGACCGGGACAGGTGAGAGTCGGCAAGCGCCGCCTCGAGGGCGCGCTCCGCGTCCTTCACGATATCCACTCCGACCACGCTGAGCGACTTGCCGAGGATCCGTGGACCCTCTCCGAGGACCACGCACTTCGCCGTCGTCGAGCCGATGTCGACGCCCGCGACGACCCCGCTCATCCGGGGGCGGCCCCCGCCGCGGCGGACACGGCCCGGCGCTGCTCGAGGGATTCGAAGAAGGCGTCCATGCGGTTCTTGATCTGGGCGGGCGCGAAGTACCGCGGGTCCTGATGGTCGGACTCGATGTAGAGGGTGGGTACCCCCTGGTCGTGGATCAACCAGTCCCTCAGGTCCCCCTGGCCGGCGGTGAACGAGCGGCACGACTTGATCCCGTGGATGATGACCGCGTCCACCTCGTACTCCTTCACGTAGTCGGCGATGATCTTCCGGCGCAACGGCCAGGATTGATTCACGTAGGCGCCGAGGCTGTACTCCGCGATGCTCTCGAACGGCCGGGACGGGTCGTGCCGGAAGCCGCGGTCGAAGAGCCCCCCGACCTTCGGGTAGGTCGCGACGACCGATACCGCGCCCCACTTTCGGAAGAAGTCCCAGAACGTCCGGTAGTTGGTGTACGGCGGGACTCCCTCGACGAGGACGCGGACCTTCTCCTCCGGCAGAGGATAGTTCCCGTCCCGCACCCGGGCTCGGACCTCCTCGTTCACCACGTCGTAGAAATCCGCGGCCCCGGGCGTTCCCCGAAGCACATTGATCGGGAACATGTAGAAGATCGATTCAAAGTACGCCTCGATCGGCGACGGGCGGAGACGGCCGGCGCGGAGGAACTCTACCCACCCATCCTCGGCCCGGCGCGATTCGGCCAGCACCCGCTTGAGCTCGTCCATGTCGAACGCGCGCCCGGTGCGCTTCTCGAGGAGGTGGACGAGCTCCCAGAGCTGGCTCACCAAGTAGGCGATGTCCTCTTTGCGGGGAGTCTCCTCCCGCATGTACGGCACGTCGAACATGAACAGCGGGGCGCCGTAGGACTCGGCGAGCGCCTCCCACCACTTCACGTACACATAGCAGCCGGAGAAACTGCAGACGAGCAGGTCGGGACGTGGGATCTGACCGAACGAGGTCTTCCCACCTAGGTCTTGGAGACCGAGGTCGTTCTTCACGTACCCGCAGACATCGAGCCCGTACCCGAGCGACTCGGCGTGCAGGATGTTCTCGAGCGACTGGTGCTTGATCGCACAGTTGAGCGCGACGATCTCCGGGAAGACCACATCGTAGCCGAACGAACGGAGGATCTCCGTGAGGTTCCCTCCGACCAGCATGTACGCCACGGGTCGGCGTGGTGGGTCGGTGGACGCGAGTTCGCCGTAGTACTCCTCCACGAGCTTGCGCTGGAGGCCGCGGGCATCGCGAAGGAAGGAGCGCGAGACGCCGCCGGGGACCGCGGGTGCCGATGCGCCTTCCGCCACCGTCTCACGCCCCGGGCGCCTTCGGCGAGGGGAGAGCGGATCCGCACCTTCCGCAGAACTCGAAATCCTCGGGGAGCCCCTTGGCCCCGCAGGCCGAGCAACGTCGCGCGGGGCGGCCGAAGAGGAACTCGCTCCCCCTTCCTTCGGCGAGGCGACGGCGAAGGCCCGCCACGTCGGGAGGTCGCTTCTCGACGAACGCGTTCATTCCCTCGTGGGGTTCCCGATCGGTGAAGTGGAGGGAGAGCCATTCGCGGCCGTGACCGATCGTGCTGTTCCAGGCCAGCTCCTTCCAGAAGTTCACCTGCTGTTTGGTGTACCGAAGGCATTCCGGGAACATCCCCAGCAGGCGCTCGCAGAGTCGATCGACCGACGCGTCCAGCGGCGCGAGGTCGATCTGGTAGCCTTCCAACGCCTTGCGCGCGAGGTCGATCTGCTCGCTCGTGGGGTCTTCGACGAGCTCCGTTCCGCGCCGTACGGATGGGGCGACCTCGCTCACGAGACCCCAGTCCAGGGCTTTGGGCGCCGAGATCCGTTCATTGAGAAACAGCATGCTGCGGGCCCGGCGGTCTCCCACCACGAGAGGGAGCCATTGGGTAGCGCCACCGCAGGCGACCGAGCCGACGCCTACGCCCACCTGCCCGATGTACACGTGGGACGCCGCGACCGATAGATCGCATGCGAGATGGAGCTCGTTTCCGCCGCCCACGGTGATCCCGTTGAGCCGTGCGATCGTCGGCTTCCCGCACCGCAGCAGAGCTTCGATCGCTCCCTGGAAGAGGCCCATGTACTTCCAGTAGTCCCGGGGGCGTTGGGTGTAGCGTTCGGCATATTCGCGGACGTCACCGCCGGTGCAGAAGGCCGCCGACCCCGCGCCCGTGAGCACGATGACGCCGACCGCATCGTCGAGCGACGCATCCTCAACCGCCCGGGCGAGCTCCCGAAGGGTGCCGGTCGCGTAGGCGTTGTACGCGCCGGGGCGATTGAGCGTGATGCGCGCGATCCCATCGCGCTTCTCGTAGAGGAGGTCTTGGAAGCCGATGTCCTGCGGTGCCTTCGGCGCTAGGGCGTCGAGATCGCTGACGAGTCCGGACGGGGTGCGGCGTGCCTTCATGAACTCACGGTATCCGAATCACGGAAGACCGCTCGGGGGAGATGCGCGTTGTCCCGTACCGGTTAGGGGCGGGCACCGTGCGACGGACGGAGCCCGAACCGGGGCGCACCCGGACTACCGTCCGCGGAGGTCCCCGTACGCGGGCCGCCGCACCCCGAAGCTAGCCCCGAGCTGAACTTCGATAGCCTCGCAGATCTCGGCCACTTCGGACATCTCCGCCGGAGTGAGGACGGCCCGGGCCATCGGGAAGAGAACCCGATCTTCCTTCTCGATGTGGTCCGCCAAGAGGCGGTCGACCGCGTCGGTGGCGACGGAGACCGCGGTCCAGGCTTCTACCGCCTCGAGGTCGGTCTCGAGCTTGGGGACGTTGCGGGCGATGGTCTTCTGATGGCGGCGTAGGAGGCCGTGCTCCTCGAGCATCACGCCCACCGGGCCGCCCTCGCTCCCGATGTGTCGGACGAGGATCGGGAAAAGTCCCTCCTCTTCCTTTCGCCCGTGGAATCCGTCCACATCCTTCGCAAGAAAGTCGGCGAACGTGGACATCGAGGCCGCTACGGCCCGGGCTCCGCGCCCTTCCCCCGAGAGTCGCTGAAGATCGGTCCGGACCTCCTCGAGGCGCCGGAGGAAGCCCTGGTGTTCCTCCATCAGGACCGCGATGGGGTCGTAGGAAATCGCCACTACGGGCCCCTCCCCAGGACGGATGCGACACGGACCACCGGCTTCCACCGGCGGTGGGCACGCTCCATCCATCCATCGGATCGATCCGACATACGATTGCCGAAGGGCCGCGGATGTGCTTATCAGTTCGGAACTCGCCCAGCGTTAACTCCAAGAAGCAGGGAGGAGTGCCGGGCTCATGCCCGTCCGTTTCAAGACCGACGGGCGCGTCGCGTGGATCACTCTGGATCGTCCGGAGGCGCTGAACGCCATCGATCCAGAGTCCCATGCTGCCCTGGTGGCCGCCTGGGAGCGCTTTCGCGATGCGGACGACCTCCGTGTGGCCGTGCTCACGGGAGCGGGCCGGAAGGCGTTCTGCGCCGGGGTCGACATCAAACGGATGGGGGAGTTCTATGGGAAGGTCCCGGCCGGGCAGCGAGTACAGGTCTGGAACCGCGAACCGGGGATCGGCGGGCTCACCCGGAATCTCGAGGTAGGCAAGCCCGTCATCGCCGCGGTCAACGGACTGTGTCTCGGGGGTGGGCTCGAGTTGGCCCTCGCCTGCGACATCCGCTTGGCGAGCGCGAACGCCAGCTTCGGTCTGCCCGAGGTACGTTGGGCGATCATCCCCGGTCAGGGAGGAACCCAGCGGCTCCCGCGAGCCGTGCCAGCCGCCGTAGCGCTCGAGATGATCCTCACTGCCCGTCCGATCGATGCCGCACGAGCCGCGGCCATCGGTCTGGTCAACCGGGTGTACCCGTTCGCCCGCCTTCGGGAGGAGGCCCAGACGATGGCGGAGGCGATCGCTGCACACCCGCCCCGCGCCGTTCGAGCCGCGCTTGCGGCGGTGCGCGGTGGCCTCGCCCTCCCGCTCTCCGAAGGCCTGCGGCTCGAGCAGGAGCTTGCCGATCCTCTGCGCGACAGCCCGGACAATCGCGAAGCCCGGGAGGCGTTCCGGGAGAAGCGACCGCCTCGCTGGACCGTCGGCTGACCCTCTCGGATCGCGCAGGTCGGAAGGGTCCTTCTCCGCCGGACCGCCATTCCCTCGCGTCACGAACCCTTCTGGAACGTGCGAGAGGTCGTACCCGACTCGGCCGGCAAACATACGGCTCGTGCACCGATATCCGAGGTGGGTCGATCGGGCTCGGGCCGGTCGTCGTGGTCCGCATTCCATCCGCCCCGCCCTGGCCCCGGGACCACTGCAACCTCTCCCGGATGGCCTCGTCGGGCTTCGAGGGAACTCGGCACGGTGGAGCCCGCGGCGGAGGTAAGACGCCCCGACGGTCGATCACCCTCCTTCCGGAGGAGGATCGGGCAGTTCTTGGCTCGGTCGCGGAGCGGGGACCGGAGGGGGCGTGTCGGGGTGCGCCGCCTCGCGCGGGCCGGCGGCCTCCGCCCGGAACGGGTCGAGGGGATCGCTCAAGCCTCGGCCCGCCGGGGGCGCCGAGCCCTCCGACACCGGCTCGAGGAAGACAAGCACCGTCATGATGATGTCCGTTCCGATGATGATCAGGAACGCGGGAAGGAGGATCGACTGCACCGCGGGGAGTACGAGGATCGCTAGGATGAGGAGCACGGCGTTCGTCAATCCCCGGCCGTAGAGGCCGGAGAGACGGCGTGCGTTCCCCGCCTCCACAAGCTTGCGGCTTTCCAGGCGACCGAGGAACCACCGGCGCGCCAACAGGAGCACGAACGGCACTGCGATGACGGCCACCGCCGCAATGATCCCGAGCGGCTGGAACGGAACCAGGATCCCCAGGATGACGAGGAAGATCGCTCGCAGAACGAACGCGATCTCGTTGTGGACTTGGCGGACGGAACGGTCGAAGGCGAAATCTAGACCCGTGGAGCGCGGTAGCCAACGGCGGAAGAACGCGTCGTTTCCGAGCACGACCCCCATGATCAAGGCGGCCATGATGCCGGAACCGCCCAGACTCTGCGTCGCTCCATAGATCAGGAAGAGAATCCCCATCGTTGCGAGGCCGGCATAGACGCGCCGTTGCCAGCGGGACAGGAACTCGATCGCGACGAACCCGCCGAGGACTCCGAAGGCGATGGCCAGGGGGAGCGGGAGAAGGACCTGGGGCACCACCGACGCCCATCCCCCGTTCGGTGAGGCGACGACGGCGAGCAGCGCGGTGACCGCGATCACCGAGATAGTGTCCTCGACGGCCATGTCGAGGTGCAGGGTGTCGCGCACTACGGGCGCGAAGTGGAGTCGTCGAGCGATGGGAAGGACGACCGCGCCCGAGACGCCTCCCAGGCAAAGGGCGAAGAGGACGGCCACGAGTACGTCGCCGCCCGCGAACGCGTACCAACCGATCGCGAAGAGCAGGCCGACCGCGATCGTGTAGCTGCCGATCGCGAGAAGGAGGCCGGCCGAGCCCACCTCGCGGGCCTCCCTCGGATTGAAATCGATCCCGGCGTCGTAGAGGATGATGATCAACGCGATCGTGCCGAGGATCGCCCCGAGCCCGGTGACCTGGCCGGGCTGGACGATATGGAATACCGGCCCGGCGAGGAGACCGAACAGGATCAGCCACAGGACGTCGGGGATGCGGAAGCGCTGAGCGAACGCGTCGCTCGCGAAGGCGAGAAGGACCGTGGCCCCGACGAGAAGGATGGCGATGGTGGCTGTCGAAGGGAGGATGGCGTTCAGGATGATATCTCCCGAGCTGCGCCGCCCTCGTCGAGCCCGTGCCTCATCGGTCCCGCTCCGCTCAAGCTCTCACCGGAGGTCTCCCCATCGCTTGGGCCATTATCTCTGTCGCCCGTATCGCCGGCTGCCTCGGACGGCTCTGGGGGGTCGCGCACGGGAGATTGACCCGTCGACCGATACCGGCGGGTCCGCTCGACGCAGGGGCCGGACCTGGGCGAGCCACGGAGGGGAGGACTCGGCTCACGGCACAGCGCGGGCTCCATTCACCGCACGAGGTTCGGTCGGTTCGCGCACGCATAGGGGTGTGCTCAGCCGAACCCGAAGCCGGTGTCGAGCTCAAGCGATCGAATCGAGGAAGCTCCGTACGGCATCAAGGTACGCGGTCCGTTCCTCCCAGAACGGGGTATGCGAGCTGTCCGGGAATTCGATGCGCACCGCGCCGGGAACCGCCTCGGCGATCTGACGCGCGCAGGCGGGAGTGACCTCATCGTACCTCCCGCCCGTGACGAGCGCGGGGACCCGGATCGCGCCGAGCCGACCGGAGATGTCCCAATCCCGGATCGTACCCGTGATCGTGAACTCGTTCGGGCCGTTCATGTAGTTGTACACGGGCTTACTGATCTCCGCAAACGAGTAGGTCACGAGGGGGGGCCACTCGGGCAGGCGACAGACGAACTGCCGATAGAAGTGCTCGACCGCTCGGAGATACTCCGGGTGCTCGTACTCGTGAAGCCGGTCGTACTTGTAGATCGTATCGCGGTCCTCCGTCGCCATTCCGTCCACGAGCTTCCACATCTCGCGGACTGCAAGAGGGATGCTGGCGAGCCCACCGACCGTGACAAGGCTCTTCAGATGCTCCTGATAGCGGAGCGCGTACGCGAGCACCAGGGCTCCACCGTAGCTCGAACCGACGATATGGACGGGGCCCAGGTTGAGGGAGCGCCGGAGGCCCTCCACCTCCTCCACATTGTGCTCGACCGTGAAGAGCGAGGTATCGGTGGTGCGCTCCGAGAGGCCACACCCGAGCTGGTCCATGAAAACCACTCGGTATCCGTGCCGGCTGAGGTCGGCGAACGGCTGGAGATAGTCGTGCGTCGCACCCGGACCTCCATGGATGCACAGCACGGTCTCGCGGGCATCCATCGGGCCGCAGATACGGTAGAACATCTGGTGGCCGAGGACGCCGATATGCCCATCGTTCATCGGCGAGGGCCACCCTTCGGTCATCGGCGGCGGGGACGCGCGGCGGGGGATATTTCTTTCTGCTGCCCCACGCCGATCCGCTCCACCCGCGGGTCCCTCGACCGATCGACGCGCCACCAGCGGTCGCCGGGCGGCGCCGGCGGAACACGACGGCGCCGCGTCGCGCGATCTTCCCGACGCGCGTGCCGGCTCGGAGAGCAACGCCCAAAACGGACGTCGAACTCAGGTCCTCCGTGAACGGCGGATCACCCTTCGACTCCCGGCTGGATACGACGCTCTTGGAAGGGCTCGAGTTTGCATGCCGCCCGGACTGCGGCCTCTGCTGCTACGCGACCCCCGCGGTGGATCGAGCCGAGCGAGCGGAGCTTCTTCAGATCGCTCCGGAGAGCACCTTCATTGCCGACGCACGCGGCAGGGCCTACATTCCCGCCCGGCCGCAGGGCGGAGCGTGCCAGTTCCTCGCCCAGAGTCGCTGCAGCGTGCACGCTGCGCGACCGTTCCCGTGCGCCGTGTTTCCCGTGATCGTCCACGCCGGGACTCGCTTCCAGGCGTCCGCGGTGCTGTCCTGTCCCGGCGTCTCGATCCCGGGGGCGGTCGATCCGGGGGGCGTCCGCGCACTCGGGCCCCCCCGCGGTCTCGAGACGGAGCTCGGCCGCGCCGAGGCTCGATGCCGCTCCGAGGAAGGAAGGCGAGCCCTGGCGGCCGCACGACGGGACGGTCAGCGCGTTGAACGGATCCTCGAACGAGAGGGCCTATGGGTACCGACGCTCCAGGTCCGCGCGTCGTTGCGCGGACGGATTCCCCTGCCGGATTCGTCGGACTTTCCCGTCGAGGATCCTCCCGAGCTCGAGGAGGGAGAGGAGGTCTTGCCGCTCTTCTTTGATGACCGACGCGGCCCCGTCGCGATCGCCGGCCACGCCGGCGGCTGGCAGCTCGTGGAGCTCCAGGAGGCGGGAGGCATCCGCGCGTGGCGGGGCGTCTGGCCCCCTCCCACACGAATGCCGCGGCTCGACGCCGGCGCGGAGCGCGCCCTGCGAGAGTATCTCGCCTACTGGCTGGAGCGCGATGCCCTGTTCGGGTTCGTGCACGCGGCCATGCTCGAGGAACCTTCCGGGGAGGATGTCCTCATCCGCATCACCCGAGAACTGCGCTGGATCGGAGCGACGACCGTCGCGAGGGCCCGGGTTCGAGCGAGCGGTCGGGGAGCGAGCGCACCGGTGCTCGCGGAGCCCGATATCGCGCGAGGCATCCGGGCCTCGGACGCCGATCTGCTCGATCGTGCCGGCTGGACCGTTCAGCTCTGAATGCGGGGTCGCGGGAACCGGCGCCCGAGGGCCGATTCGAGATCGCCGACCAGCTGCTCCTCGGCCCCCGAGTTCCACGGCGAAGGGAGCCGCTGGGTAGGGATCGACCAATCGAGCGGGGCCGCCTCTCCCGTCTCCCGCTCGAACTCGGCCCGCCAAGCGATCGGTAGCGGGTCGTCCCGCCCCGGCCCCGAAACCGAGCCCGCGAGGCGGTGGCCGGCTCGAGCGAGCCCTCGCGCGACGTTCTCGGGCGTGTATCCTCCCCCGCCCGTGACCAGGAGGCGGGAGCGACACAGCTCACGAGAGAGGTCCAGGAGCTCGTCCAAGACCGCCGCGTACCCATCGGGGGTGTACTGGAGGCCCGCGAGTCGATCGCCCGCGTGGCCGTCCAATCCATGTTGCAGGACGATGAGATCGGGGCGAAACTCGCGCATCAACGGCGGGACCACGCGCCGGAAGAGCGGGACGAGCGCCTCATCTCCCGCGCCCGGCGGCAACGGAAGGTTGACCTTGAGACCCTCGCCGTCGCCCTGCCCGGTCTCGCTCGGGAACCCGGTGCCGGGAAAGAGCGTCCTCCCGTCCTGATGGAAATCGATATCGAGGACGCGTCCGGAGTCGAAGAACCCGTACATCACGCCGTCCCCGTGGTGGGCGTCGATGTCGAGATACGCGACCCGGTCGCCTCCGTCCAGCCCGCGGCGAACGGCGAGGGCGACGTCGTTGACGATACAGAAGCCGCTCGCCCGGTCCGGGTGGGCGTGGTGCAGGCCACCGGACGGCTGGAACACCGGCGCGTCCCGCTCGCGGGCGAGAGCGACCGCGCGCAGGGAGGCAGAGGCCACGCGGCCGGAGGCCTCCCAACATCCGGGAAACGCGGGCGTGTCGCCCGTGTCGAGGAAGACCGAGCGCTTTCCCGCGCTGGAGCGCTCGACGAGCTCGAGGTACTCCGGCGTGTGGAACGTAGACAGCTCCGCCCGCGATGCCGGATCGATCTCTCGCACCCATTCCACCCTGGATTCGGGTGCTAGGGTCGCTTCGAGCAGGCGGGCGGCGAGCGCCCGGCTCGACATCTGAAACGGGTGACCCGCCCCGAAGTCGTACTTCCGGAACCGCTCGTCCCAGATCACCGTCAGCCGACGCGCGGTCATCGTAGGAACTCCGAACCCATCCCGCTCACGCGTCGTCCGCAGCGGGGGACCGAACGTAGCCGACCCTCTGCATCGTGCGTTCGCCCCTCCGAGCGATCCAGCGGCCGCCGATCGCGGCCGCTCCGAGCGCTACGACCCAGTAGAAGTAGCGCGCATGGAGGACGATAAGCTTCGGCGGAGAGGCATCGTTCAGCTGGGAGGTCGTGAGGGTCCACGACCAGAACACCGGTAGGATCGCGAGGGCGATCAGGGCCGCGCTGACGTACCGCCAGTGGATCAGGTTCTGGATCTCGTGCGAGAGGGCCGACGGGACCTCGTGCGCGGGGTGCAGGATCCCCTGACGCATCATCAGGCCGAGGATCAGGAACATCAGCGCGACGTCCAGCGACCAGGCGATCGACGATAGATCGAGCAGCGTCTGATCCCGTCCGAGGAAGACGCCCGACCATACGATGAACAGCAGGTACGGTTCCAGCGACACGAGCATCAGGAGCAAGGCGCTGAGCAGCAGGAGCTTCTCCCGCTCCACCGTAATCCGTTCGGTGATGCGGGTGTAGGACGTCCAGATCCAGACGAGAAGGCCGAAGCTCACGACGAACTCCGCGATGTATCCGACCACCTCCACCGGGTTGTTCGGAGGGGCGAACGCGAGCTGGATCGCGGTGATCGAGAGCGCGAGGCCGAAGATCATGTCGCCGAGCGCCTCGACGCGCGAGGGGCTGATGTGCGAGAGCGCCGCCATCCGGCGGGACCACGGGCGTGGACGGCTTAATACAGTCGAGCGTGGGGGAGGAGACGGACACCGTTATCCCGCCCGCGGGGTCGGGGCGCGCACGGAACGCACCATGTCGATCGAGGATACGCTCTCGCCCAACGCGGTCAAGGTCTATCGGGCCATGAAGGACCTGAACTACTTGGGCGAGGAGAAGATGGGAACCGCCGAGCGGATCACCCAGACTTCCAAGCTGCCGAAGAACATGGCCCTCAACGCGCTGCAGGAGCTCCAGACCAAGGGGCTCGCTCGCCGCAAGGTCCGCGAGAAGAGCGCGGGCTACTATCTCGTGCTCACGTAGCGCGATCGGACGGGTCCGCGGGGCGATGCTCCCGCGCAGGCCCCATCACGCGCTCGAGCACCCGGCTGGTCGATCGTAGCGTTACCTCGGTCACCGCGCTGACCCGGGCGACCTGAGCTCGGGACCGGCGTTCGCCCTCGCGCTCCGCGGCGAGGTAGATCATCGCCGCCACGAGCCCGTGTGGGCTGAGCCCGGAGAGCTCGGGCTCCTTCTGCGCTTC
Organism: Thermoplasmata archaeon; assembly: GCA_013044425.1. Lineage (GTDB taxonomy): Archaea > Thermoplasmatota > Thermoplasmata > Lutacidiplasmatales > UBA184 > Lutacidiplasma. The sequence continues at coordinate 16,010 of JABEUK010000057.1, forward strand.
CTCCATCATCGCCTCGACGGTCGAGCGCACGTGGGAGGAAAGGGCGAGCTCCTCGGCGTACCGCACCAGGAAGGACTTCATCCCGACCGAGGGGATCGCGAGCTCGGCCTCGCGCTGGATCATCTTGAACGCCCGGCCGACGTCGGGGCGCGACGCGCCCGCCGCCTCCGAGATCTCGCTCAGGGTCCGGGGGATGGCGAAGCGCCGACAGGCCGCGTAGATCGCCGCCCCCACGCTCGCGCCGAGGCTGCGGCCCCGGGACAGCCCCTTCGACTTCGCGACCTGGAAGATCCGTTCGGCCTCGGTCATAACGACCGACGGCAATGCGAGGCGGTCTCCCACGAGCGCTAGCTCGCCGTGGGCGGAGGAGCGATCGGACGCCCCGCCCGTAACCCGAGAGGTCTGGCGTTGCATCACGCGCTTGAGATGCTGGAACTCGTAGCGTCGGTGCCAATCGAGGCGGCGACCTTGGCCGTCGCGGGTGAGCGACAAGGTCGAGCCCAGAGCGCGCCGGGAGCTCCCGCTCGGCGCGAAGGGGCCGATCCCCCGGCCGCTTCCGGTGGAGGAGTTTCCAGAGGAGGGAGCAGGGCCGCTGGTGATGAGCTCGCCGGTCTCGAAGACGAGGCCGCACTCCGAGCAATGAACTTCCGACCGCACGGGGTCGACGATCCGGTGGGTGCTGCGGCACATCGGGCAGGCCGCCGGGGCATCGGTCGTCGGCGCCGAACGGGGACCGCCTTCGCCGGTCACAAGGAATAGAAGTGAGCGTAGGTCTATTTAGTCCATCGTCCAAGCTAGGGTGGAGAAGGCGGAGGAACATGGCCCCACGGTCGATGGCACGATACCGCTTCCGAAAGAGCTTCCGAGTCTCGGCCCAGGAGGCGTATGCATGGCTGACGGACTTCGACGTCGACGATCTGAAGCGGATGGGGTCCGAGGGCACCCGCGAGGTCGTTCGACTGGCCCCGGATCTGTACCTGTTGATCGACCACTTCCGCCGGAATGGCCGCACGGTCCGGAAATCGAAGCTCGTTCACCTCTACCCGAAGGAACACTCCTGGATCTGCACGTACATCGGAGACGCGTCGAACCGTTCGCAATTCGTGTATCGGATCGAACCGAGGGGCCGCCACCGCTCGCGGTTCACGTTCACCGGCCTGCAAATGGTGCCCGGAGTCCGGGCCCGGGAGGGGGCTCGACTCGCCCGGTACGCGCGGCAGCTCCAGCTCGAAGATTCGGCGGAGTGGACGGCCCTGACCCGCCAGCTCCACGAAGCGCTGGGGGTCCCTCCTCGCGCTCCGGCGCTCTGACAGTCGGCGGTTCGGCGCCGCCAAAGTGTATCTCCTCCCTGCCGATAGACTGAGACGTGCGCAAGGGACTCCTTATC